>DAOUHE010000291.1:0-14302 GCA_034428715.1 Dehalococcoidia bacterium
CATCGGCCGTTTTCCCCCGCGCCAGGACCAGTTTGTCACCGACAGCGGTCTGGAGATAGACGCCCTATATAGCCCGGAGAACCTGGCGGATGCCGGGCTGGACTACCGGCGGGATGTGGGATTTCCCGGCTCAAGGGGTTTGCCGTTGAAAAGGGGCCAGAGGGAGCATCGCCGGTTGTTGGATAAAATCCCATCGTCATAAGGGTGTTTTGGGCTATACCGACGGGCGTGCTGTGTTATAGTTGAAGGTGCCGCAATAAAATGTGGCTGAGCCGGCATGAAGTATCTTTCAAACCATCGTCTCCCGAACCCCTGGCCCGGCCTGCAAAACGACCGTAAACCCGATTGGTATCCCTCCACTGGATATCCCGGTTCCCCCAAGCTAAGAGCCGGCGGATTCTAAAAGGACACGCCGTTAGTGCCTTTTGATTTTGATTTGATAGAAAGGACCCTGGTGGCCATGCTCATCGGCTACCTGCTCGGGTCCATCCCCTTTGCACCCCTGGCGGGCCGCCTGAAGGGTGTCGACGTTTTCACCACCGGCAGCCGCAACGCCGGCACCGCCAACGTCTATTGGAACATTGGCCGACGCATTGGCGTTCTGGTGTTTGTGGGCGACGTAGCCAAGGGCGCCTTGGCGATAATAATAGCTTGGTGGTTGTTGTCGTTAACGGGCTCCGTGGTTCTATTGGTGGGGGCAGCCGCGTTGCTTGGCCACTGGAAGTCGTTGTTCGCCGGATTCAGAGGCGGCGACGGCATGGCCACCATGATCGGCCTCTTTGTCACCCTGGTTCCGCCATTGGGCCTGCTGGGACTGGCTTCGGGCACCGCCGTTGTCCTGATACGCCGGCGGTCGGCCCTGCGATCGGCCTGGGGCATGGCTTTCGGCATGTTGGTGATGCTATCGCTGAGCCTTTACTACCAGATAGACCGTCCGATGGTCATGGGCCTCGCCGGCATGGCCATGTTGGTGTTGTCTAGAAGCATCATAGGGCACCAACGGCGGGGGAGCCTACCCACCGAGGACGCCATCACTTTGGACCTGGATCTTGACCTGGATCTGGAATTGGCAGACGAATCAGACCTTGGTCCTACCGCGCCGGAAAACAGGTAGGTCCAACCCCGGCGCACCCGCCTTCGCGTTAATGTCTCCCACTTATCTTTCACGGTTTTCTTTCAAAGTACGCAGCTTCAACACCCACCCCAGATTGTCGTCTCTGGCCGCCTCGCTCCGCAGGCTGGGTTCCAGGTCCACGGCTTGCTCCAGATGGACCAGACATTGGTCTAGGTCGCCCGCTTTGGCGTGCAGCCTGGCGGCGTTATAGTGGGCAGCGGCGAACTTCGGCGCAATGGCAAGGGCTTCCTGGTAGTCACCCAAAGCCCCCGGTAGATCGTTCAATGCTTCCAATGCGGCTCCCCGGTTGCTGATGGCTTCTGCAAAAT
Source organism: Dehalococcoidia bacterium (assembly GCA_034428715.1). Classification (GTDB taxonomy): domain Bacteria; phylum Chloroflexota; class Dehalococcoidia; order Lucifugimonadales; family UBA3495; genus Io17-Chloro-G2. Next base: position 1,444 of record DAOUHE010000291.1, read on the forward strand.
CGGGGCGCAGCGTCATGGCTTCCCGGTAGTCTTCCACGGCCTTTTGATAGTTGCCGTCCACGTCATGCGCCAAGCCCCGGTTGTTGAAGGCTTCCGCGTCGTCTGGGGTCAGATTGATGGCCTCGGTATAGTCGTCTATGGTCTCTTGGATGTGACCCAAAAAATAATGGGTCCTGGCCCGGTTAAAGTAGGCGTTGGAATTCTCTGGGTTACACCGCACCGCTTCGGTATATGCGGCGATGGCCTCTTCATGGCGGTCCAGCTCATCCAGTGATGCGCCTAGGTTCAGGTGCGCGTTGGACAGGGTGGGATGCAGCGAAATCACCAGGTTGAACTCGGTCACAGCCTCTTGGTGGCGGCCCAAACGGGCCAAGACCACTCCCCGATTGTAGTAGGCCTGAAGGTAATTGGGGTTAGATTCGATGGCCCGGGCATAGTCGGCCAAAGCCCTATCTCCTTCATCCAGGTCGTCGTAAGCATTGCCCCGTTGGTACCAGGCCTCCGCCATTGCCGGGTCTGTCTCCACCAGGTTCGTGAATGCCTGCACCGCATCGGCCAGGCGTCGCAACCTCAAATAGCACAAACCAAGGTTGAACCCGGCGCTGGTGTCGGTGGGGTCCGTTTGAAGCAACCGTTGATAGGCATCAGAAGCGGCCTCGAACCGGCGAACCGAGAAACAACCATTGCCGTAAACCAGGGTCGAGGAACGGTCTCTAGCCGCATCGTCGGTGGACCATTTCTGTTCAACCTGATCCAGGTTGTCTAGCACCATTCCTATGGAATCGCGAATATCTTGTGCCAAGCGGTTGCCTCGGGGCCGCGCCGCCAAACGGTCTAAACCTATAGCGTTGTCAGCCAGAAGAACGGCCAGCTCATCCAGAAAACCCTCAAATTTACTCATACATAACTAGGATACCATGCAAGCCTAAGATTGGGCCGCACCCAGCCTCTATCCAGGTTGAAGGGATTTGGCAGCACCATTACAATGATGTAAAGGAAATGCGGCGAGTTAAGAGCATTACAAAAAAGAACCAAGGAACCCAAGGGAGTCTACATTGACACAAGGGAATCAGTCAGCAAACATCATCTATACCCATCCCGATTGCGCTTTTTCGGCAGCAGCCAAAATGGATTTCCGCCATAGAAAGGTAGATTACGTGGAGATCGATGTCTCCATAGAAACCGATAAAATCCCTGATCTGTTAGCCCTGTCCAACGGCGAGCGTCTAACCCCGGTGATCGTAGAAAACGGTGTGGTCACCCTGGGGTTCAAAGGCGGATCTTGAGACTTTTAGCCGCGGGCCAGTTAGCCCGGCACATTTAGATCATCCCGGAGTTGACAACTAAAAACAAACCACAATCGCGCTGACACCTGCTTATTGTTCCAAAGAGAGCGCAATGTTAGCATTCAGCAACAGTTCGAACTAAAGTTCTACCACGATGAAAGGGGCAAGATGAAGGGAATGGACGACGACAAACGTGCGGCATTGGAAATCGCTCTAGAGCGTATCGAGAAAGACCACGGAAAGGGCGCGGTGATGCTGCTGGGAGACATCCGTGACCAACTGTCCAACGACGCCATACCCACCGGGTCACTGGCGTTGGACGTGGCCCTCGGCATCGGCGGTATCCCCAGGGGACGGGTCACGGAGATATTCGGGGGAGAATCAGCCGGTAAATCCACATTGGCAATCCACATAATGGCCGAAACCCAACAGTTGGGGGGGACTGCGGCCTACGTCGACGTGGAACACGCAATGGACCCCAGCTACGCCGCCAATTGCGGCTTGAACCTAGATGACCTCCTGATCGCCCAACCCGATAGCGCTGAGCAGGCCCTGGACATCACCGAACAACTGGTCCGCAGCGGCGCGGTGGACACCATAATCGTCGACAGCGTGGCCGCTTTGGTGCCTCAGGCGGAGATCGACGGAGACATGGGCGACAGTCATATGGGATTGCAGGCCAGGTTGATGTCCCAGGCCCTGCGCAAACTAACCTCCGCGATCAACCGCTCCCACACCGCCGTGGTTTTCATCAACCAATTGCGGGAAAAAATAGGTGTCTCCTACGGCAATCCCGAGGTCACTCCTGGCGGCCGGGCCTTGAAGTTTTACAGCTCGGTCCGCATCGACCTGCGGCGCATCGAGTCCATCAAGCAGGGGCCTGAAATCACCGGTAACCGGGTGCGAGCCAGGATAGTCAAAAACAAGGTGGCGGCTCCCTTCCGTGTGGCCGAGTTCGATATCATGTTCAACCAGGGCATCAGCAAGACCGGTGACCTGTTGGAACTGGGCGCCAACAAGGGCATCATCAAGAAGTCCGGAGCGTTTTACTCTTACGGAGACACCAAATTAGGCCAGGGAAGAGAGAATTGCAAGGAATTCTTGAACCAACACCCCGAGATCGCGGATTCCATCGAAGCAAGGGTCAGAGAGCAGATGGCCGCTCCCCAGGAACAACCCGGTACCAAAGCGGCTGCCTCCCAAGCGTCTAGCAACGGGACCGTTTCAGAGGAGTTCTTAAAGTCAGCACCGGCAGAAAGCGAAAACCAGGAATAGGAATTTCCAGGTTTAGTCAACCCTGCCAAAGCCGTAAGGATAACCAAACCCTTCCCACCCTCAAGCGGGAAGGGTGACACCCGGAGTATCCCCGATCCACTGGCATTACCTCCACCGGCCCACTATCAAGGGCAAACGCAAGGGCAAACGCAAGGGCAAGCGGACGGCGTATGAAGACCATTTCCCACCAGATACCTCAATCCTCTGAAGTAGATAGCCCACTCCAACAGCCAACGGACCTTCAGCTTGACGAAGCCGCGTTTGTCCAGGCCGCGTTTAACCAGGCCCGGGCGGTGGCGTTGAGATTCTTGGCCCACCGGCCTAGGACCGAGGCGGAGATAAGGCGGCGTTTGGAGCCGGCCAATACCAGCGACGTGGTGAACCAGGTGGTTGCCTGGCTACAAGGTCAACGGTATCTGGACGATGCGGCATTTGCGGCTGAATGGCGCCGTCAACGGGAGCTTCGCCGTCCCCGGAGCGAGAGTTTGATACGACGGGAACTGTCGAGGTTGGGTGTAAGCCGGGAAGTGGTTGAGACCGCATTGGAAGGGTTCGACGCCGGCGAAAACGCCTACCTGGCAGCCCAAAAACCCGCCGCCAGGCTAAAAGGCGCCGATCAGGCCCGTTTCAAACAGCGGCTGTGGGGATTCTTGCAGCGCCGAGGATTTAAGCCCGATGTCATCGGGATAACGGTCCAACGGCTGTGGGACGAGCTATCGGACCCGCTGGACTGCCATGTAGACGCCGATCCCAATGAAGAGCAATCCTATGATCCCGAAATTGAATGGCGAGAATAGCGAGCTAATTAAGAACGCCGCCACCACGGACCCGCCGGCTATCCACGCCAGCCCTGTACCCCTTTTGCGGTTGACCGCTAGGCTTATTAGCTCACCCCCCCCATAGCCGATGCCCATGGCCACCAATGATGGCAGAAACGGTATTCCCCGGAACACGAGATTGAAAATACCCCACAATAATCCTCCGCCCACGGCCACCGCCAGACCTACCCCTAGGGCTTTCGCGTAATAGGAAGGCGTCACGTCGAAAGTCGGCATCCTCACCGCTTTCCCACATTCCTTGCACCGGATACCAACGTGGGCCTGCACCATGCACTGGGTGCAAACGCTTTTGCCGCACCGGCTGCAAGCAAGCGCCGTCTCCACCTGGGGATGCCAGTGGCAGTGTAGAGTTTCCCGGCGGTCCTGCTCAATTTGTGATGATGGGTCCATTGCTCCGACCGATCCTCCGATCCATACTTGCCTGTTGTTCCAGTGGCGCCGTCAGTTGGCGCCTTCCTCGGCCCGCCGCACCCAATCGCCCCGATCGTCCACGTCCCGGTCCCGGAACAACCGGTTGAATAACACCTTTTTCCGGGACATGTCGTTGGGGAATCTAGTCCAGTTAGAAAGCAATCGTTTCAAGATTATCAGCGCCACCAAACACGCGCAATATATCGTCAACGAAGCCGGTCCGCCGGAGACCGTGGCCCATAGGGGCAATAGCGCAAAGGCGATCAATACCCACACTCCCGCGCTTCGGGTAACGACCCAGCCCCCCATTGCCACCGCGGCAAAGGCGCCAAGCAACAACGGTGACAGCGCTAACAAGGTCCCAAACGCCACCACCACGCCACGGCCGCCTTGAAACCGCAGATATATAGACCAGTTGTTTCCAGCTACGGCCAACAGAGGCGCGGCCATAAGAAGAACGGAAGAGCGGTCCAAGCCTATCAGGTGATCCCCTATCCAAATCGGAGAGCCGCCTTTGACGAACAACTCGAATAGCACCAAAGGCGCCATCCAGCGTTTTCCAGTGACTTGATATAGGTTGGAGGCGCCTACGTTGCCACTGCCGGTCTTGCGAATGTCGACGCCCTTTACCAACCTGGCGATGATGTAGGCGGTGGGGACGGAGCCTACCAGATAAGAGTAAAGATACAGCCAAACCAGATCCATGACGCCCCCGCGCCCAATAGCGGCGTTATCTGCCCAGCGGAAGGTTCCGCGCCGCCTCCTCCAACCGTTCCACCGTCTCGGGTGGAGGGCCCATCGTGCCCGGCAAAGGCTCACCGGTATTACCCAGCCCGTGGTAGTCGCTCCCGCCACAAGGAATTAGGTCGTACTTAGCTGCCAGCACCGCCAACTCTTGGATCACGTCGGCAGAATACTGGGCGTAATAAACCTCCATACCCAAAAGTCCCGCAGCCTTGAGTTCGATTATGGTTGCCTCCATGTCGTTCAGGTACGAAGGATGGGCCAACACCGGAACCCCACCCACCGAAGCCAGTAATCTCACTCCCTCGGCAGGGGTCATCTTTTCCCGTTCGGCGTAGGCCAGTCCGTTGCGGCCCAGATATTCCGCGAACGCCTCCTTAGGCTCCTTGAAATACCCTTGTTCAACCAGGGCCAGCGCGATGTGGGGCCTGCCAACCGAGCCATCACCGGCAATCTCCTTGACACGCTCCCATGAGATATGCAACCCCAGTTCGTCCAGCTTGTCCACCATTGCCTGGCCCCGTTCCAGGCGGCCACTGCGAAAGCCTCGCAGCACCGTCTGAAACTCTTCATCCTCGTATTGGATGAAATAACCTAGCATATGAACCTCATCCCCAGGAACGTCGGTGCTGAGTTCGATCCCCGGTATGATCCTCAAATCTGGAAACTCTTGGGCGGCCCGGTAGACTTCGTCCAGCCCCTCGGTGGTGTCATGATCGGAAATGGATATCTGTTTCAAGCCTTGACCTGCAGCCAGCCGGACCAACTCGGTAGGAGAGAGCCTGCCGTCGGAAGCAGTCGTATGCAGGTGCAAGTCTATTTGAGTTGTCATTTTCAGTATTCCGCCTTATCGATACGTTCCACGCCCAACGCTTTCCCCGTTTCCGGGTCCACGTCGACCAGAACCGAATTCATCACTACTTGGCCTCCCGCAACGGGAAGGCGATGTGGCATTCCCGTTAAGAAACGATCCAAGACCGCGCTGGTTTCACTGCCTATCACTGAATCAACCGGCCCGGTCATGCCAACATCTGTCAGGTATCCAGTGCCCTTGGTTAACACACGGGCATCCACCGTGCCCACATGGGTGTGGGTGCCAAGCACGGCGCTGACCCGGCCGTCCAGATACCAGCCCATGGCCTGCTTCTCAGAGGTCGCTTCCGCATGGAAGTCTACGATGATCACCTTGGGCGCCGAATCCTTCGTTTCTTCCAAGATGCGGCTGGCGGTACGGAAGGGGCAGTCCAGCGCCGGCATGAAAACCCGTCCCATCAGGTTTATCACCATGACGCCCTGGGCTATCAAATAGCCGCGTCCCGGGGCGTCGGGATAATTGGCCGGGCGCAACAGGGGCAAACCCTCCTCCATATGGGGAATGATCTCCTTCTGGTCCCAGATGTGATTCCCCGAGGTGATCACGTCCACTCCACTTTCCAGCAGTTCGTAAGCCGTCTCCTGGGTGAGGCCGAACCCTCCGGCGGTATTCTCGCCATTGGCGATCACCATATGGATTCCGTGTTCGGCGCGTATCCCCGGCAACAACGACTTGACCGCTCGGCGGCCCGGTTTGCCGATGATGTCGCCAATCATCAAGATGCGCAACGGAATATTCTCCTTATTTGTTCAATTAGGAATGGCGCCACTATATCAAAAGGGACCCAACCTCCGGGTGTTTCCGGGAATTGGGCCCCTTTATCCATTTTCCCAGCGTTCGGTACGCCTGATTTGGACCAGCCCTGCTGGGAAATTACCGGGCGTACTCTACGTTGCGTGTCTCCCTGATCACGGTTACTTTGATCTGACCCGGGAACACCAGGTCATCGGTAACTTTACGAGCGATATTCCGGGCCAAAGAGGACGCTTGCACGTCATTCAGGTCGCCGGGTTTAACCATTACCCGCACTTCCCGGCCCGCCTGGATGGCAAAGGCGCGTTCCACGCCGTCAAAGCCGGTGGCCACCGCCTCCAGATCCTGCAATCGTTTTACGTAAAGCTCCAGGGATTCTTTTCGGGCTCCGGGGCGGGCGGCGCTGATGGCATCGGCGCTTGCTATCAGGAACGACTCGATGGTTTCGTGCTCATCGCTGTGGTGCTCCAAAATTCCAATGTAGGAACTGTAATGTATCCCATGTTTCTTGGCCAACTCGGCTCCAATCTCGGCATGTGGTCCCGAAACTTCGTGGGTCAAGGCTTTACCGATGTCGTGGAGCAGGCCACCGATCTTCGCCACCTGGATGTTGGCGCCGGCTTCGGCGGCTAACATACCTGATAACAGGGATACCTCCATGGAATGTTTCAGCACGTTTTCGCCGTAGCTGTACCGGAATTTGAGACGGCCCAGATGCCTGATCAACTCCGCGTCTAAGCCGCTGACACCCACCTCATAGGTGGCTTCCTCACCGGCTTTCCAGATGGTTTGCTCGATCTCCTCCTGCGCCTTGGCCACGGTTTCTTCGATACGCGCCGGTTGGATCCGCCCGTCGGACACCAGTTTTTCGAGGGCCAGCCGGGCGATCTCGCGCCTTACCGGATCAAAGCAGGATACGGTCACTACTTCCGGGGTGTCGTCGATGATGACGTCAACTCCGGTAAGGGATTCCAGGGTTCTGATGTTTCGTCCTTCACGGCCGATGAGACGACCCTTCATCTCATCATTGGGCAGGGATACCACCGAGGTGGTCACCTCGGATACAACGTCGGTAGCGAGACGATTGATTGCTAAGGTTACGATTCTGCGGGCGTTATCGTCTGCCTTTTCCTTGAACTCTCGCTCTAATTCTAGATAACGCCGGCCCAACTCGTGCTGGGCTTCCTCTTCACCTTGTTTGACCACCGTTTGGCGGGCGTCGCTTACGCTAAGACCTGCCACCTCTTCAAGAGTTTTAAGTTTCTTTTCTTTTAGCTGGATCAGCTCTAGACGAGATTTTTCTAGATCTTGTTCTTTCTCAGACAACCCCAGTTGTTGTTTTTCGAGCGCTTCGGTCTTGCGTTCGAACTGTTCTTCCCTCTGAAGGAACCGGCGTTCCAGCTGGGTGATATCTTGGCGCTGCGCCTGAATCTCCCGTTCGCTTTCGGTGCGCTGATTCAGCACCTCTTCCTGGACTGCCAAAAGAATCTTACGCTTCTCGTCCTCAGCGTCGTTAATTAAATTTTTGGCCTCTTGGCTGGCGTTGTGCAGCCTCAAACCGTCGGATTTGTTCTTGAAGAATTGCCAGGTTGCTACCCCTATCCCTGCGGCCGCTAGGACGGCTAGGATTACGAGGATGAACTCCAAATCACCACCTCTGCCTTTCCGTCTAATTGCCTATTTGAGGAACGCAAGGCACCTCGCATATCATCGTAACGATTAGCGTAATTGGTGTCAAGGAAATATCGTCTGACACAGCTACAAAATAGCATGTTCAATACAGTTGCGGGAATGATCATTATCTAGGATTGTTCTAAGCGAACATTTGTCGAATACCACCAAACCATCGAAATTTAATTAGTTACCGGGGTTATGCTGACGATTTTGGCATTGGCGCCTAAAACTCCGTTATTTAGTTTTCAGCGCATCCGCGGTGTTGAACCACCCAAACTTCTGCTTTATAATTTAACAGCTAGCAGCCAAATTCATATAACTTCGATTCATATAACTTCCGTCAGGGGATGTTCATGGCCGAACGGGACTACTACGAGGTTCTGGGGGTTTCCAAATCCGATAACGGCGAAGAGATTCGCCGGGCTTACCGCAAGAAAGCCATGGAATTTCACCCCGACCGGAATAAAGAAGCAGGCGCGGAAACAAAATTCAAAGAGGTCAACGAAGCCTATCAAGTCCTGTCCGACACTAAGAAGCGGGCCCAATACGATAACTACGGGCACGCCGGAGTGGGAGCAAACGGCGGGTTCGACCGTCCCTTTGACGGTTTCGATGTTTTTGGCGGTTTTGGAGATATATTCGATTCATTTTTCGGCGACACCACGGGACGCCGTACCCAGGAAGCCCAGCCGGGCAGAGATCTAAGCCATCGCGTATCACTGTCGTTTGAGGAATCGGTATTCGGGGCGGAACGCCAGGTCGGGGTGACCCGCCTGGAACGGTGCCAGCGGTGCTCCGGGGCGGGCAGCGAGCCGGGTACGCCCATCAACAATTGCACCACATGCCGGGGCAGCGGCCAGGTGCGCCGGGCCCAGCGCAGCATATTTGGCCAATTCGCCCAGATCATCGCCTGCACTACCTGCCGGGGCGCCGGCAAAGTCATCCAAAAGCCTTGCAATATCTGCCGCGGCGCCGGTCTGGAGCAGCGGGAAAGGAAGATATCGGTCAAGATTCCAGCCGGCGTGGAAGACGGTATGCAGGTCCGGCTTTCCGGTGAGGGCGATGTGGGTTCTCGGGGCGGGCCGCCGGGAAACCTCTACGTCCGCCTGAACGTCAAACAACATCCTATTTTCCGCCGCGAAGGCAACGACTTGGTTTACCTCTTGCCCATCAACGTCGCTGAGGCTGCTCTGGGGGTCGAGAAGAATGTACCCACATTGGACGGTGAAGACGCAAATATAAAAATCCCCCACGGCACCCAGCCCGGAGCGGAGTTCAGGATCAATGGCAAAGGCGTCCCCCATCTAAACCTCAACCGGAGGGGTGACCTGCGGGTTTTGGTTGATCTAAAGGTCCCAGACAGGTTGAATGCCCAGCAACGGTCCCTGCTGGAGCAATTAGCGCAGAGCATGTCTAACGAAGGGGACGGCCAGGGCGAGGAGGCCAAAGAGGTTTCGGATCAAAACGTTGCCGAGAGCGTTCCTGACGGCTCCCAAAACTCACCAAAGGAGCCAAGGGTGCAATCCAACGGTTCGACTGGTGATTCCCAAGACCCCGCGGCAACCGCTGCCCGCCGGCGTGGGAAAGCAAACGGTGATAAAGACAAGGGGATCTTCGAGCGCATAAAAGATACTTTGGGTTGAGCCCACGCCCCAACGAACTAACGCAGCGGGAAGATGCCCATACCGCCGCCTTTGCCCCGGCCCCACATTGGAGTACCATTCGGCCCGGAAGAGATTGAATCCGGGCCGTTTTGATTGGAGAACCATTGACCTGGCAAGAAATCAGCATTCAGGTACCCGATGAGTACGTAGAGCCAATATCGTACCTATTTTCCCGTTACGGCCATGGTCTGGCAATGGAACCCATGGGCAACGGCCAGGTGGTTCTGCGTACATACCTGACCACCACCTCAAAGCAACGGTTGGCCCACATAGGGGTGGGGGTCAAACTGATCAACGTCTTGGAACCCGTGGGTGATTTGATCTTCACCACCTTGGTAGACGGCGAGGATTGGGAGAGTGCCTGGAAGTCCCATTTCACCCTGTTGGAGGTTGGCCAGCGGTTGTTGATCAAACCGTCGTGGATCGAGCTTCAAGATTCCCCAGACCAGGCGGTTCCGGACCAAGCAGTTCCAAACCGGGTGGTCATAGAACTGGACCCCGGCATGGCCTTTGGCACCGGCTACCACCCAACTACCTACGGTTGCATGGAAGCATTGGAGCGGTTGATCAAACCTGGAATGGCGGTATTGGACCTGGGCACGGGTTCTGGCGTATTGACCATCACCGCGTTGAAATTGGGAGCAGAACGGGCTGTCGCCATGGACATTGACCCCCAAGCCATCCGGGCCGCCCGGCAAAACTTCCGCCGCACCCGGCTGCAACAGCGTGTTTCCATAGCTCAGGGCAGCGTGCCCCATGCCCTGGCGCCACCGGCGGAATTCGATCTGGTGGTGGCCAACATCTCCCAAAGGGCCATCTGCGAGCGCGCGCCCTTCATCGTTCCCTCCTTGAAAAGCCAAGGGGCGTTCGTCGCCTCCGGGTTTTTAAACGAGCAGAAGGAAATGGTGGTGGAATCCATGTCCGCTCTAGATATGCGGTTGATCGACGACTGCCCGCGGGAAGAGTGGACCACCCTGGTGTTTCGGGCGCCTTGATGACCAGCGATCGGAATACTCTGGCCCCCGCTGTATCCTGGGCCCAGGCACGGTGGGCTGGGATTCACCGTGCTATACTTTAGCTGAGGGCGGCGTTTTCACAGTATGGCCTACCCTCTCACCAGTTGGGCGATGCGAATCTCCGCACCCTCCTCTGGTAGCGATTTTTGGAGCAGTTGGGCATGGAACTGGTGACCCTGGACCGCTATGAACCCGGCGGCAGGTTGGGTACCGGCGCCGATTACGAAGTTCGCACTGCCATGGACCGGGAGACTGGCAAGGAAGTGGTTTTAAAGCGGCCCGTGCCCCAGATGATTCGGCTTAACCAGCACGGCGGCGCGGAATCCCGCACTCAACAGCTTCTTCAAGCTCACCAGGCTTTAGAGCCATCCGTTCCCGGGATCGTGCCCATTTTGGGCTACACCGATCCGGCCAACCACGACACGTTCTTCGGGGATTCCCTGGGTCACGAGTACCGGGTCACCGTGGAAGAACGGGCCAGGGGTATTCCTCTTTTGGGCGACCACATGGCTCGCATCACCGGTGTGCCCATCGGCGTGGGCCAAAACCTCTTTGCCCTCCACCCTCTGGGCCAGCCCGCCGGGCAGCCAGCATTTCCGGTGCACGAGATATTATTGGACGTGGAAGAGGCGTTCGTGAAAGCAGGGTACCTTTTGCTGGACCTGCGGCCCCAAAACATCTTCTACCAGCCGGGCTCCGCCAATGCCACGGTCATCGACTGCAGCGCGTTGGTCCCGCTTGACCAAGACCCTGGCCAGGAGCCGGCCCGCCGGCGGCGGGGAACCACGCCGGCGGATATCAACGATTTCTGCCTGGAGATAATGAAGTTTTACACCACACCAATGAGCCCTCCAGAGGAACCGGCAGGTTACCGCGAACCCTATGGCCTGCGGCCCGTGGTGCGCTTTGAAGAGGAACTGGCCGAGATGGAAGCCGCCTTCGAAAGTGCAGACGAGCCGTGCCGGCCGGCAGCCTTGGCGATCATCGAAAAGGTCCTCAACAGGTCTTACTCCGGGTTGGACGGCTTCAGACAGGATTTAAATACCTATTTGGACGGAGTTAAACAGCGCAACCAGGACGTTCCCAGACATTCCCAAGCGCGCGAAGCTTGGGACGAAGCGTGTGATTGGCTAAAGGCCGACTACTGGCGCAAATTTTTGTTTGAGCCCGATGCCGAACTGGCGGCGTTTCGGTCTTAAGCCCGTTATTGAATAAACTGCCCCCAATCATTCAAATCACGCTGGGGCAGACCCGGCCCTGTATCGTGATAACACAAAATATGCCCCAGAGTAAGGGTTTGAAGGAAGTAGTTCATGCTGGCTAGCGCGGTTGCGAATTTCCTGGACAATTCCGCCCATGGTGAAGACAGCTTTTTGATTAGAGACCTGGGTGGTGGGCAATTTTTTGACGCCGTGATGGACGGTGTCACCGGCCATGGGGGCGAAGAAGCCAGCCGGTCGCTGGTGGAAGCGCTGACCTCGGCAAGCATCACGTCACCCGGCGACGTGATCGAGATCTTGGAAGAGATGAACGAGGAGTTCTTCCAGGTGGGTGGTGGCCGCTTCCTGTTGACCACCGTATCGGCCAGCCTGTTCCTTGACGGCCAGATGTACATTCTGAGCGCCGGAGATAGCCCCGTTTACATCATGAAGGGAGACTCCGTCCAACAATTGACCGGCAGGATCGGTGGGTTTCTACACGTGGGGGTGGCCCAAGCCGTGGGCGCCTCGGCCAATCTAAAAAACCTGGAAAAATTAGATTTCGCCGTGGAGCCGGGCACCAGGGTGGTGCTGGCTACCGATGGCGTCAGTGACAACGTCCAAACCAGTGAACTGGCGGAAATGGTACAGGCAGCCTCAGACCCAGCGGACGCTTCCCAACGGGTGAACACGGCCATCGCCAGCCGCCTGGAAGTAGGCCACATCCCAGAACAATTGGGACGGCGTTTCCGCCACGACGACCGCACGGCGATCTTCCGGTTCTTCGAGTCAAGCTAATAGCCGGCTTGGCGGTACTGGTTCAGCGGTCCTGGTTCAGCGGTCCTGGACAACCGCGATCCATGCGCCGCTCTCAGGCGCCTATTTAAGACGAGAGCATGACCGTTAAAGGGCGCGCTGGTTAAAATATGGCCGCGACCCGGCACCCTAGAAACTCGGACGGAAACCCCGATTCTCCCCAAGTCGTCGTTTTCTTAACGACTATTATAGATGTAACAGTGGGTTCTTGAACCGTATTACAGACACTATCATGCCACATAAGACTATAATACGTCTGTCTGGCGTAGCGCGAAACCCGGCCAATGGCTTTCCGGCCAGACTTCTAG
>DAOUHE010000292.1:0-5065 GCA_034428715.1 Dehalococcoidia bacterium
TCCAGAGCGTTGGGTTGCTTTTCGGGGGTCCTAGGGTCCATCTTCAGTAAAATGGAATCAATCAAAAGTGAATCCCTTTCCCTAGCCGCGCAGCGGGATGCGCTCTTGCCGAGGTTGGTGTCGGGGGCATTAAGATGGAACAGGTATAGTGCAAATGAAACCCAAACATGATGCAAAATTCTGAGATTACATTAGCGGAAGTCGATATTGAGTTCTCAGAAGAGGGACTCTCTAGCCCTGCTCAGGTATTACTCAGCCTTTCTCCGGTGCCAGACATCCGCTTTGAGGTTCTTCACGATTCTCCAGCGATCCACAGCCTCTTGGCCAACTACCTCCTTCAGAATGAATCTACGGCCGGGCTTTGCACGAATAATATTTTTAATTCCGATTTTCCGTGCAAATTTCGTCAAAATGTCCGCTGGGCGTGTCCCGCGAAGACCGTTCCATCTTCCCTGCATCGGTGAATATGCTCCCATGGACCGGAGTGTCTGGGGTTTGGTGCCGCGGTTCTAGGGGATGCTGAATTGCGGCCCTTCTGGGCTGTCCCTTGGCCGAGTGATCGCGGACCCGCCCACGGGCGACCACGGTTGCCGGTCCCCGGAGATCGCGTCAGGTTCTCGGAGGAGGGCCTTGAAACGGCATCCCCGGTATAGTTGGGGTGCTCGGATTGGCCCTAGCGATGGGGATGACGGGAAGTTGGAAGCCGGTCGATTGGAGCGCAGTTGCGGGCGTGGTGGGTCTCTTCGTTGGATTAATGGTAGATGTGATCGCGGTGGCCGCTGTTGGGCGTTTCTTCTCAACGAGGTCAAAAAGGGGGGATTGTCCTAGGGTTTTACCCACAAGCGTGGTTCTGTGCCATATTGGATTCCTATGCCGGATGAATTCTGCACAGTTCTTGGTGCCCCTGGGGAGCCTTCTCTTTCAGGACGCGCGCGGCCCGAACCGGACCCCAACGGTGCCCGGATGCTTGACTTTTTGCTCCAAGGTTCCGTTGTCGTTCATGCACCAGAGACCGCCATCTTCCGTCCCGCGGTGGGTCAAGCACGGTCTGCCCTGATCCACGCCTATGCCGCGGGTAGACCGGAAATCAGGTGTGGCAATGAAGATCTCTTCCCGGCTGGTCGGATTCAGAAGGGTGAACCCGCTCGGGAATCCGGATTGCCACTCGTGGTCCAAAGCCGAGTTGAAGATGTGGATGAAGCCGTTCTCGTCCAGCTCTGCCCATTCGGGGAAAGGTTGCTCCAGGTTGAAACTGTCCACGATGTCCAGGGTTCGGGGATCCATCACGTATACGTCGACGCGGGGTGCCCGCTCGGCGGTGTGGCTCAGGCGGTTGAAGATCCACGCGTCGCCGTTCACGTCCACGGCGGAAAATACCCGCAAACCCGGTTCCGGTATGTTCCGGTAGCCTCGCACCGTAAGCGACTCTGCGTCGATCACCTTGATCTTTGTCACGCTCGCCGAGTGATGAGTTCTAGCCTTGTAGTCTTCGGGTGGAAATGAGAACGCGAAGACCAGGATCGAACTGCCAATCGCCTCGACCGCCGTTATGGTGGTATGCCGCTGGCGGTTGCTCAAACCCGAGGGATGGTCCCAATCCAGGCGCTTCACCACGGCCATCGTCTCAATATCGACAGCGAAAATCGCGGATCCGCACCCGACGAATGCGTATCCGCTAGCGAAAGCCATGCCCGACCCGCCGCACAGGATGTCCACTTCGTGCAGCAGCGTTCCGTCGGGCGCAAACACTAGAATGCCATGTCTCTGGTCCCTTAGCATATAGGCGAATATACCGTCTCTGGTCTCGTCGTATCCCACCCAGATGCGTCCATTCGGGCCAATCTCCAGGCGATGCGATTCGGGCGTCGACGACGGAGGAAACTCGACGCTGCGATGAATCTCGTAGGTCTCCGCGTCGAAAATGATGAACTGGCTGTGTCCGTCCTTGGACGCCCGCATATACCCGGGGTTGGTGGGAGGATCCGCCAGCGCGGGACCGCAGCTGATGCCGACCAACACCGCTAACGCGGCTAATGCGGCGAGCGTCCATCCCTGGACGCTGTAGAACCCGCGTCGACCCAAACGACTACCCCGGTCTTTCATGTCCGGATTTGAGTTGCGTTCCCGCATGCGTTGACCATCAGGGCCCGCATACCGGTCCCACGGGGCGCTTTCGCGACGGGCACCGCTCCGTCCCACCGTCAGCAACAACCGCCGTTTCCTGCGGAGGAAGGTTCTAAAGGAATCTTTTATTCTTTCGTCTTGTCCAGACATCATGTGTTGGGCCCTGCCCTCAGGCGTCCTTGGGGTGGTTCAACGACAATTAGATTTTTTGTTGCTTATGGCGGACGTTGACGCCACAGCCGTGCCCGCAGCGACAGGAACATCCCTGCGACGGCCCAGAGAACCCATGCTGCCGGGGCCGCCAGAGCTATGGCTGTCCCGATGATGACGGCTGGCATCGAGAACCTGAGGACTCCCTCGATGGTGATGCCAGTCCCAGCGGCCGCTACAAACACGCCGACCCAAAGCGGATCAACCTTCCATTTCGTCTTCATGTTGTTTCACAATGTCCGAATCGCGGCAGGATGGGCCATCCGCCATAAGGGAACGGAACCTCTGGTTGTGTTCATCAGGCGGTCTGGGTACGCCGGGGGCGCGTATAATCTCTTCTTGGTATATGTCGATAATTTCCTGTTGTGCCATTCAGGGCGAACGCCATGAAACTTCCCCGCTTCATTTTAATCTGGCCCCTGCTGGCACATGGAGCAGCTTGGGCGGCGTTTTTGTGGCTCTTGCTCTGGCCTTTTTCCTACCGAGGGGTGAGCGTAACATCGACCCAGCAGGGAGTCGGGAAGGTCCCGGTGGCCCCGGTGGCCACCCACTTCTCGGAATCCATCATCGAAGTCAACGGACCGGTGGTGCTGATTCCTCTGTTTGTGCCGGTGGCGTTGACCGGCCTGGCGTTGCTGGCGGTCTGGGTTTGGAATGCATCCCCGATTGTCAAGAGACTTTCGCTCTGGGCGCTTGCCGCGGTCTGCCTGGTGTTCTGCGTGTTGGGAGCCTTAAGCATTGGAGTTTTCTACTTGCCGGCGGCTTTGGCGCTGCTAATCACGGCGATTGTTGGCACTTTCCAACCCCCAACGCGCCGCAGACCCGGGCCCGCAACCCTTTAGCCGTGGTTGAATGGGAAAGTGCGCCGGAGGTTCCGGATGAAACGCTTCATGTTGCCGCCTGTGATAGCCCATGCATTGGCTTGGGCCGCGTTTTTCGCAGTGGTGTTTTGGCCGGAAGGATACAGTGGGTCAACCAGATCGACAGATGAGTTGAGAATGACAATCTTCTTTACAGCGGGGCCCTTCAGACGATACCTGGGATTCGAGGAAATCATGCTGCTGCTGATGCCGGTGGCGCTGACTGGGCTGGCAATCTGGCTGGCTTGGCCGCGGGGCGCCCGGCCGGCGTGGGCGAAACCGGCGCTCTGGGGCTTGGGCGTGCTTTGCCTGGCGTATTGTTGTATCTGGTTCATTGAGTGGGCCAGACAGGCCCTGTGGGGCTTGGGGGTGTTTTGCCTGGCGGAGTGTTCCACCTCAAGCTGGTTAATTCTTGGTCTGGGAATCGAGCCCATTGGAGCTTCCTACTTGCCGGCGGCGGCGGCGCTGATTGTTTCGGCGATTATCGTCAGCATGAGCGAACAACCCCGGATGTCGCGTCATAGCGATGATCCCCCTGCTGACCATTCCGGTCATGCAAGTCCTGAAGCCGGTTCTCCTCGTCCTGGTTCCAGGCAGTGAGGCATGAGGAGCTACCCTCGGACGCGCCGTGTTGCGGCCGTGGGGTTCGGCATTCCGGCCCTATGAACGGTGTTCGTGGCGGTCGTGCGGGTCCTGAATGTCCCGATGGGCGGGATTCAGGCCGAGGCCTTCGCGCTGATTGCCATGATCACCGCTCCTTTCACGCTGGGCGCGGTGCTGCCGGCCGCGCTGGTCACCGCGGGGTTGGAGACGGTGGTGCGGCGACCCAGGCCGGCGCGGGCCTGAGGTGCTGAGGTTGCACGGGGCTGCCGGCTCGGCCTGGAGGGCGGCGGGCGGACACTGCTCCCGATGCGATCGGGTGGTGGTGCCCGTCAGGCCACCGTTTTTTCTTTCCCCTGCCCGGCTCGCGCTCTGGGCCGGCGTCTCGCTTGGGGCATTGGTTATGTTCGGCGGTGCGGTCCTCTGGCTGGCCTGGCGGAACTACAGGGCGGTCTGTCCGAACTGTAGTCTCGGCGTTTCGCTGGGATCCCTGGCTACTTTCAGCTGTGTTGCCCTCTGGCCGGTCCTGGGGTTCATTCTCTGGCGGAACTGCAGGGCGGTCTGCCCGGACTGCGGTCATGGTCCCATGGGCGGGAACGTCGGCTGGACCCGGGAGTCCTTCATCCTGTGGGCCGGCGTTGTTGCCTGTTTCCTGGCCGCCCTCTGGGGGACGTTCCACCTGGTGGTGCTGCTGATCTGGTTGTTCACCTGGTAGATGTCCGGCTGAGGTCCGTGTGCCGGGCCTTGCCTTCAGTCGTCCTTGAGGGGGGTCAACGACAATTGGATTTTTCGTGTTGCTTATGGCGTACGTTGACGCCGCAGCCGCGTCCGCTCCTGGATTAGGAGGTATCTTTTGGCCTATCTGCTGATGGCCTTGCTTATCTTGTTCTTGACCGGGCCAATGATGGCCGGGGGGATATGGCTAGCTACTTTAATGGCTAGCTACTTTAAAGGACGGCACTCGGCTCAAGGCGCTGGGAGTTCTCGTTGCTTTGATAGGCGTAATCCCTACCCTGTTGTGGATTTTGTTCACTGTGTGGGACCTATCTTAGGTCAAATTTAATCTCCTGCCCCCAGACTAAGATGGAGCGGAATATTGGAACTATTCTTGATTACCTTGCTTTTCCTGTTTACGGCCTGGCTGATGTGGGTCGGGGGCATGCGGTTGGTACACTCAAGCAAGGATGTAAGGGTAAGGGCAATGGGCATATCCATTGTCGGTCTGGGTATTGCCCCAACCTGCTTATGGCTTTCAATTGTAGTATGGGGGC
>DAOUHE010000293.1:0-46112 GCA_034428715.1 Dehalococcoidia bacterium
AAGATGGCTGACGGTTCTTGTCCAGCTACGAATCAGCAATCATGGAAAGATCACAGCGGCGCTGTGGCAGGTTCAATTTCCTCGCAGGAATTACCTTGCCAGTTAAACCGTCGTTGTAATACTAGGACAGTGGGATATAATTCGCGGTGAAAGTGCCCAAACTGTCTTGTGATCTTTAGGGAGGACAACATGGGACTATTGAAAATAGAAGGCGTGACCCACTGGTCGATTCCGGTTGACAACCTGGAGGAGTCGGAGAAGTTTTACGGCGATCTGCTGGGCCTTAAGGCCCAGGGCCGTCTGGGCAATTCAGTCATGTCTTGCTTCAACGTGGGAGACCACAACATTTTGTTGTGCGAGCGCAAGCGGCCGTCTGAGAAGGGATCCGACGGCGATTCTGGCGCGCATCATTCCTTCACCGTGACCCCGGAGACCTTCGAACAGGCCTGCAAGATCTTTCAAGAGCGGAATATCCCTATCGAGCACCTGACCTACCGGGCGAAGGGCTTTTTCACGGGACGGGAACTCTATTTCTTTGATCCCAGCGGCAATAGGCTTGAGTTACGGGACCCCACCTGGCAGGAAGGGATGCCCGAGCCGTCGTTTGACGAGATCGCCCAGCGATGACCGGCAGGTTGATGCCATCCAAACCAGATCGGAATATTCTGACAACCTATTCTCGCCGAAACCCGCCGCCGTGGTTGCCTTGCCACAGAGCTAACCCCGCATTATCATAGGGTTTGTGGAAGAGCAACAGGTAAAATATCCAATGGGGTCCCTGTCACGGTTGGAGGCGGAGTCCATCGGGGAACCCGGCCGGCGTACTTTTCGGTTATTGCTTGGTGCCGGCAATGCTCACTGCACCCTATGGTTGGAGAAGGAGCAGCTCTACCAGCTAGGTATTCACCTGCGAGACGCGGTGGATTCCCTATCCGAGGAAGATAGAGGCCAGGAGAGCCAACACCGTGATGGCAGCTGGTCAGGAGAAGGGCAAGAGGTGGACTTTAAGGCTGGGGAAATGGCCCTCAGCCTCGACAAGAAGGCTAACTCGTTCTACATATCGGCCATCGAGCGGGAAAATCCCGAGGCGGAAGCCGGGTCCGAACCACCCATCTCCATCAGCTTTTGGATCTCCTTGGCCCAAGCAAAGACCCTGGCGGAAGATGCCCTGCGGATCTGCGCTTCGGGACGCCCTATGTGTTTCCTCTGTGGCCAGCCCATCGACCCAGATGGCCACGTCTGTCCCCGCGCCAATGGCCACACCGTGTTGGAAACAGGCTGAAAATGAGGAATTAGGTGACCTTCGATCAGTCAGACTTTGATCTCTTGACCCGCGGCGAAATCACTTCTTGCCAACTCACCCGAGCGGGCTCCAACTACACCTTCCTGGCCCAATTACAACTGGACTGGCAGTCCGGGATGGCCATCTACAAGCCCCGGGATGGGGAATCGCCGCTGTGGGACTTTCCGTCGGGCACACTCTACAAGCGGGAGTATGCCTCTTACCTCCTTGACGACATTTTGGGCTGGGACCTGATACCCCCCACCGTGATCCGGGACGGCCCGTATGGCATCGGCTCGGTGCAACAATATGTCGAGCACGACCCAAAGCAGAATTACTACACCCTCGACGGTGACATCGGCAACCAATTGCGGACCGTCGCCTGCTTCGACCTGGTGGCCAATAGCACCGACCGGAAAGCAAACCACCTTTTGGTGGACGGCGACGGGAAATTGTGGAGCATCGACCACGGGTTGACCTTTCACGCCGACACCAAGATCCGGACCGTCATTTGGGACTACTGTGGCGAGCGAATCCCCAAAAAACTGCTGAACGCGGTGGAGAACCTCTCCCGTCAATTGACTGATCCACAGGGCAGACTAACGGAATTGTTGGACCTTTTGTTGCCGGAAGAGGCGGTGGCTTTTCAAAAAAGGGTGGAGTGGGTTTTGGACGAGGGGGTCTATCCAGGCTTGCCCGGCAGAACACGCCGCCGCCGCGGGTGACAGCTCAGTGATCGATTCGTTGGTCTAACTTAAGAAGCGCCGCCTGGCCTCGGCCAACGCCCTCTGATAGACCTCTTGATACGGAACGCCGGTTTCCAACGACACCCTCCGGCAGTCCTCGTATTCCGGAGCTACTCCCACGGGCTCGCCTTTCAACGACTTGACCTTTACGCTGATGACCCCCAGGTCCGTCTTCACGTCGAAACTCTCCCGCTGGGCCACGTAGCGCTCAACGGACCGCGTCCGCACTCCAAGGGTCGGCGTTTCCCGCAGGATCAGTTGCACCGCCGCTTCTTCCAGACGTTGGGGAACCAGCGCCGACAGAATCACTCCCGGCCGGTTTTTCTTCATCTGAACCGGCGTGTACCAAACGTCCAGGGCCCCCAGTGAGAATAGCTGCTCTTGAGCATATCCCAGGACCTCACCTTGAACGTCATCAAGATTAGTTTCCAAAAGCACGATGTCTCCTTGCCTGACGGCGGCTGGAGCCGGTTCCATCTCTCCCAACCAAACCCTCAGGATGTTTGGGAAGGCCAGCGGGTCTTTGGATCCCAGACCAACGCCAACCCCCGTCACCGAGAACGCCGGGCGGTGGAATTCGGCCAGGGTGGTGATCAACGCCGCGCCGGTGGGGGTGGTCAGCTCTCCGGCGCCCTGATACATGGCGCGGTCTGCCGCCAAGGGAGCGCCGGCCATGGCAACCAGTTCCAGGGTCGCCGGCGCTGGATTGGGGTAGCCGCCGGGCCACCGGGGAGGTTCCGCCGCGCCCAGCACCAGGGGAGAGGCGTAAACCTTCTCAACCTCAAAAAAATCAAGACCAATGCATACACCCACCACGTCCACCAGGGTGTCCATGGTTCCCAGTTCTTCCAATTCCAGGGTTTCCTGGGATTCCCCATGGACACGGCCCTCGGCAGACCAGAGGGTCTGTAAAACATCTTGGGCCCGCTGCTTCTGTCTGATATCCAACCCGCTGGAGGAAACGATCTCCAGCAGGCGTTTGGGTGAATACCGGGTGGTCTCCTCAAGATCCACGTTTAGCTTGACCCCGCGCATCTCTCGCCGGGCCTCTTGGACGGTGCTGAGGGCGAAGCCTTTGATGGGCAATTTCGCCAGTTCTTCTTGGAGAAACGCCAGCGGAAGACCGGCATCCAGCAACGCCGCCAACAACATGTCACCGCTGGCGCCGCCGATGGACTGGATGTAGGCTACCTTCATCGGTTGAACCCTTAACGCAGCATATCAGATAGAATCCAGGGACCGGGTGATGTTTAGAGTACTATTTTGCCCCAACCCAGCGGTATTGATACCATAGACCTGGTTCATGCAGTAGCTACTGCCAAACGACACGTTCTTGAGGATTGTATCCCGGCAAGCTAACAAGGGGAAGGGAAGTTGGTGGTCCGCCACATAAGCGCCATCACATTGGCGGTACAAGACATGCCCCGGGCGGCGGCCTTTTACCAGATTGCTCTGGGGTTGGAACCGGCTTATGGTGGGCCTGATGCCTCTTTCACAAGCTTCCCCATCGGCGCCGGTTACCTGAACCTGATTCTCGCGCCCCAGGGCGGCTGGTCCTGGTGGGGCAGGGCCATCATTCATGTGGACGACGTGGACGCGGTCTACCTGCGAATCGTCAACGCCGGTTTGGAACCCGAAGCCGTCCCCACCGACGCTCCGTGGGGTGAGCGGTATTTCCACATAATCGATCCCGACGGCCATGAACTTAGTTTCGCCAAACGGCTGGACGAAACAACGTAGTGGCGTTCCCAGTCAAACGCGTCAGTCAAGCCTCCGGGATAGGGTTGGATAATTCCTTGGTGTAATGCTGGGCGGATATCCTTCCGTATTTTTCCTCACCGGTGAGCCGAAAGCCGAACCGGCGGTACATGACAATGGCCGGTGCTAATAGAGAGACCGTGGTCAGCCGGACCCGTTGATGGCCCCGGCCCCGGCAAAATGCCTCGACGGTTTCCAAGAGCATCAAGCCGATCCCCTGGCGCCGGGCGGTGGACGCCACGCTCATCCGCCGCAATTCAGCTTCCTCTTTGCTTCGCCATTGCACCCCAACCATACCCTTGACCTCTCCGTCGACATCGGCAACCCAGAAATGGTTGGCTGGGCCACTCATATAACTTGCGCTTATATCCGCCAGATCGTCATTCAACGACTCCTGGATGTAACCGCCGACTTCCTGTTCATGGCCCTGTGCAAAGTCCATCAACCCCTGGGCGAATAGGGTCCGGACGGTTTCCGCGTCTGCGGCTTCGAAGGAGCGGATGATGATCATTATAGTTTGGGATGCACCGTGTTTGGATGATGTGGCTAGACGTTGATCAAGAAATTGATAACGTCGCCGTCGCGGACGCCGTATGTTTTGCCCTCGGATCTCAGCACGCCTTCCTTTCGACCCTGGGCGATACTTCCGCAGCGGATCAGGTCGTCATAGGGGATCACCTCAGCGCGGATAAAACCCCGGGTAAAATCGGTGTGGATGGTGCCCGCGGCCTCCTGGGCCGGCAGGCCCGACGGAATGCTCCAGGCCCGAACCTCGTCTTCCCCCACGGTCAAGAAGGAAACCAAGCCCACCGTATCGTAGGTGACTCGCACCACCTTGGCCATGGCCGATTCTGCTAATCCAAGCTCCTGCCGGAATTCATCAGCCTCTTCAGCCGGCATCACGGCTAGATCGGCTTCTATTTTGGCGCAGAGGCAAACGCTACCCATTGTCTCGGCATCAGCGGCGCCCAGCCCCAGCGCCTCCAGAGAGATATTTTCATCCGCCTCTCTGGATTCATCCACGTTGAAAGCGGCAATCACAGGTTTCCCCGTAAGGAGCTGGTACTCGGCCAGGAGAACCGATTCGGAAGCCGTCAATTCCTGGCGCCGAAGGGGGATGCCGTCTTCGATCCCCTGCTTTACTTTCTTGACGATCTCCGATTTACGAAGCGCGGCGGGCCGATCCGCCGGAAGCGCCTTCATGATCCCGTCGTCCAGCCTTTCCGAGGCCCGCTCCAGCACAACCAGGTCGGCCAAGATTAAATCCTCCAAGAACGACCGCAAGTCGCGGCCTGGATCCACAGTACCCGTGGGATGGACTATCGCTGGGTCGGTAAAGTCGCGGACCACCACTAAGAAGGCATCTGCGCCTTGAAGAATATTGCGAGACTGGCCTTCTAGATTAAATGAACCAGACGAGGCTTTTGACCGGGAGGACGGTTCGAAGGCCGGCAGGTCCCAATACTTGACCTCGGGGTAGACCACCTTCCTTGGGTGGTACATGCGGGCCAGGACTTCCAGGCGCGGATCGTCGACTTTGACAACTCCCACGTGCATCTGAGCGCCGGCGCCTCCCGTGCCGGTGGCCTCTGCATGGCCTCCGGTCAGGGCATTGAACATGGTGGTCTTTCCACTTTGGGGAAGACCTATGATAGCGATTTCCATGGATTGGTTAACCCCTGGGTATCTCCCTAAGTTGCTCTTCCAATCGAGGGTTGGCTATTTGTTGGCAGGCTATAACAAGTAACCTAGACCAGCCATCGTAGATCGTGAAACGCTTGACATCTCGGTGCTCCTGTCGGTGTACTCATTGAGTCTGACCTTGAATAGATCAATTACATTCGGACCCTGCGACAGGACTGTTGAGATTATAGCTATCCTGCCCAGTCTCTTTTTCGTATGTTGCAACTCGTTGAGGCGCAAATCTCCAATCATCAATATCGCCTTCCTGCGACGCCCGGAACTCAGCCCTTGCTTCGGGATTATCTCTCCGATCGAGGTATCGAAATCAAAGAAATTCTCGGGGCGAGCCGGCCTCGACCTGGTACACGGATCAATGTAACCTCCAGACGGCCACTTCGCTCCTTTTGCATGATTACAGTCATGGCATGTCAATAACCAGTTTGACCATTCGTAAACGGACTCTGGGAACCCACTGCTCGGCCGAAAGTGCTCTACTTCACCTCTACACAACTCTTCACAGTAGGCACACAGGTTGGAAAAGACCCGGCTTAGGTCATTGCGGAAGTCCTGCCAACGAGAGTCACTTGGCCGAGGTCCAATCACAGAACGATAATGTTCGACCCATCTCGGCGTGTATCGGGAGCGGATAGCGGCTAAACCCTCCGGCTCAGGCCCACGGTCCACCCAGTGCATTATTTGGAGCGGTTCCGCCGCCTTCGATCAGGCCTGGATTCGGCAGATGAACTGCGCGCGGGAGGCCCGTCGACGTGAGCCTTAGCCTCTTTTAACAAATCAGTGAGACGATCTAGCTCCGCAGCCATCGAACCGCCTAGCAAGTCCTGGTTAACCTGATGCCTAAGTTGCTCCAGTTCCTCGGCCTCCTCCTCCGACAACACATCTTTCTGTCTCAACGCCTGAAGCCGTTCAAGATGCTTGACGGTCTCAATGTCGGTGGGACTTCGCACGTCCAAAAAATTCCTAAGGATCTCGTCCGCCGACCAGCCGATAATGTCGGTCTCGTTCTTAGACACCACCACCTTGCTATTGGCGTCCCTCTTCAGTAGTTGTACCTGGCCTTCCTTCAAACCTGCCAACATCAGCGGGGAGTGGGTGGAGCAAAAAATTTGCAAGTTGGGTAAATGCTTAATCAGGGTTGGGATGATACGGCGCTGCCACGAAGGGTGTAGATGAGCGTCGATTTCGTCGATGATTAGAATCCCGGGCCTTTCTGCCAAGTCCACAGGATAGTCATAAAACTCTGCGTATCCAATGAGCAACTGAGCCAACCATTGGATCATCGACTGAGTTCCTTGACTCAGAACGTCAAGAGGAACATCGCCATCCAGCGTTCCGAATTGAGGAAACAGGCCCCTTTGGTCTTCACCAACCCCCTTGAATTCGATTGGAAACCCCTCGGTAATTTCAGAAGCCACGGTCCCTACCGTTTGTACAATATCGCGGGCTGCTGGCTGTTGCCGTCGATATGATTGGTAGTCCAAATCAACGATTTTCTGGATAACCGCCTCATCACTCACCAACGATGCGTTGGTGGACAAAAGGGCGCGACGTTTCCATACCTCCGGATCTATTGCGTACTCAATATGGAGCACGTCTTCCGGGAGCACATATGCGTGAAATGGATTTGAGTTAATGCCGCTTAAGTAATCATCGACAGGCGGCTCCCCAGTCTGTTGGTTCCGATTTTCTCGTGTGGTTCGCTCTATGAGAGGTCCTTCTACTCGGAAGTCAGTGCTCCTGCGCAACGCTGGAATAAAGCAGGAATAACCAAGTGAACTCAGAAACCTGATTCGCTCGGTTCTGAGGCGTTCGTTCTCATCCGCAACACCGCTCTGGGTCCCGGTTTGTCTCCGGCTTCTCAGAGAAGATTCGAACGCTTTCCGTAAAGGTATCGTTCCGGTGTAAGCCTGGGTGTACCCGTTTGTTCGCGTTCTCACCTGAAATTCGTTAGAACCGGGCTTAAGAAGCTTATCTGGAAAACTGAACGGATATACCAATGCTTCACCAAGCACCCACAGAATAGTGGACTTTCCTGAATTATTCGGACCGGTGAAGACATTGACCTGTCTATCAAACTCAAACTCAATGTCATCGAAGGGCCCGACATTCGTGAAATGAAGTTTTGTTATTGGCATGAATAGCCTCCCCAAGGTGGGGGTCGGGCAACATTTTGTCTTGTAAACACTTCCCTGATTCTACAACTATTCCGTTGGGTCAATACGACTTAAACAGTTCGCCCCACTCGGTTTTCAGGGCTTCGTTGATGCGGCTGCGGCCCTTGGTTTTAAGCCAGTAGCCGTTGTGGTACAGGTTGGACGCCAGGAAGGCCAGGTTGACCAAGGGACTGCGCAGCAGCATGTTTTCCAGGGGTTTTAGTGGCCCCCAATAGATCAGCTTCTGGCCTTTGCTGGCAAAGGTATTCTCCACCCCGGTGAATTGCCAGTTTACCTGGCTGATGTCTTCGCCAACGACGTCGATCTTAGAAACGTCACCGCAACCCAGTCCGCGTTCATGGGCCAGCCGGATGAATTTGATGCTCATAGGGTCGAATCCCATCATCTTGGCGGCCACCGCGTCTATGGCCACCTGGTCGTTGCTGGCAAGGATACGGTCTTTGATGTGCCAACGCATGGCCCGGGGGCCAGGGCCGTCACCGGCGAAGGTCCCATCCATGACCGCGAACACGCCCGGATGTATCTCTTTTTGGATGGCCAAAAGGTCAACCAGGGTTTCGTGGATCACCGAATGGGTCCAGTGGCGTTTACGGTGCAGCAGCCCGCCGAAGGCGTTTTTCATAGCCCCGGTCATGGTGGTGAACACATGGGTCTTCATGGTGGGGAGGTGAACGATGTTTTTGCCGGCGAAGGTTTCTGGGATCTGGATCCCCTCCGGGAAGATATCGTCCAGAACCAACATCTTCTCTTTGGGCTTTATCTCCACCCACTTATTGGGGGGCGAATCCAGATGGACCACCGGCAGGTTAAGTTTATCTTGCACGGCCTTATGCTTGTTTTTTTCCTCGCCTTCGTAGGAGTTGACCACCACGGTGCCGTTGTGGGCGCCGGTAAGGTCTTTATAACCCAGGTTTCGCAATCCGCGAATCACCCCTTCCAGTTGCCATGGCGAAGTGGAGCAACCGGGATACCAATGCTGCCACGAGATGTTGATCTTCAACAACGTGGCGGTCTCGGGGTCTAGATATTGGGTGACACCCGCTAGTTCCATGGCTCTTTGGATATCATCGAATACGGTTTCGGGTCTGGTGGCCACCACCGCGACCACGGGAAGGCTTTCGGACCGTTGGGCCTGGACCGGTGAAAGTTCCTCGGGTTGGGGCGCGGGGTCATGGTAGGTAACCAAATCCGTGTCTCCTTAGTTGATTCCCAGCCGCATGATTGAATCACCCATTCAACAGCAGCACCAGTGCGGACACACCCAGCCAAGATACGATCGAAAGGACCATTGGCAGGTCCCGCACGATCAACACCTCGGGTGATTCAGCCTCTTTACTGTGGTTTAGCAGGTAGAGATACCGGAACAGACCCAAAGTGACCAATGGTATCGTCAGCAACATGGAGTCGTTTTCCGGCAGATTATCCGCCTCTATCGTATATAAAGTATAACTTAACCACGATGCCGTTGCCGATATTGTCAGCAGTTGGCTGATGAAAGGGCCCGCGTATTGGCTCAAGACCGATCTTTGGCTAGACGCTTGGTCTCCGGCCAACCTGACTTCGGCATAGCGGCGTCCCAAGACTATGAACAGCGCTCCGGCCGCCGTGGTGGCATAGAGCCATGGCGATGGGACGACCCCGATGGCCACCGCTCCAAGGCCGATCCGTATCACGTATCCGCTGGCCACCGCCAGCACGTCTACCAACATGATATTCTTCGCGCCGAGGGAGTAGGCCACGTTGATGGCGATATATGCCAGGGTGCTCCAAACCAGCACCAGGTCTAGCAACGCCAAAACGGCGACCCCGGCCACCGCCAAAATCACCATCGACACGACGGCGAGCGGCGCCGGCACTTTGCCCGATGCTATTGGGCGGTGTCTTTTGGTGGGGTGCAGTTGGTCTGCCTTTCTGTCAGAAAGATCGTTGAGCAGATAGACGGCCGACGCGACAGCGCACAAGGCCACAAACACCACCGCCAGCCTGATGAGAAGTTCGGCCACCGAGTCTGGGCCGCCAAAGGACCAAGCAACGCCAACCGCGAACACGAAGGGCAAGAATATCAGGAAGTTCTTGACCCATTGGTGGGGCCTCATAGCCCGGGCCAAGGCCAAAGCGGTCTCAAGCAATCCGGTGACTCCGGAGGTCTTCTCAGATTTTTCGGCGGTTGCCAACTAACCTCTGCCTATCCTTTGGTCCCCATTCTAGAAGATTCAGGCGACACGGCATTCTGAACGCGTTTAACCCAGAGCAAAGCTCCCAACCCAACAAGGACAGCGAAGAAAAGCGTCACCACCCGCACGATCAGCGTCCCAGCGGATGCCACGTCTGCGGCAAGGCCGCTTTGCTGTAAAAGGGCAACCATGCTTCCCTCGGTTCCGCCCAAACCTCCAGGCAGAGTGGTGATGGCTCCCACCAAAGTTGACGCCGCGTATATGGGCAAGACCCGGTATATGACCAACGGCCCATCCAACCCCTGTAATATGACCCAGAGAGCCAAACCCTCACTGAACCACGCCACGGCGCCCAAGGCCACGGCCACCAGCATGACCCGGGGGGCCGTTAGAAGCTTCAACGATTCCTGGGATGTAAGCAATTCGCTTTTCCAACGGCGCAACAATGGCAGATCGACAAGGCGCTGGCTGTGCGTAGAGGTCAAGACCAAAAACAACCCACCGCATACCGCCAACGCCACCGACAACGTGATCAGCAGCGGCGTGGGCAGCAAAGCCAATCCAACCAGTCCTAGCATGATCACCGCCACCAGGTCGGTTAAGCGTTCCATCAACACCGCGGGAAGTGACGTGGAAATTGGCACGCCGGCGCGGTCCCGAAGCAGGTAGCATTTTAGGATCTCTCCCATTTTCCCCGGCGTGATAGACATGGCCAGGCCCGAAAGAAACACCAGCGCGCTGGGCGCCAAAGGGATCTTGACTTCAAGGACGTTAAGATAGTAAGTCCAGCGCACGAACCTGAGGAAATAATTCAGTGACGCCAATGCCAGGGCCGCAAACAAATGAGAGAGCGGAAAGTTGGCCAATTGCCGCAATGTTTCCCGAAAATCGCCGTAACCGATCAGGGCGGCGGCCACCACCACGGCGAACACCACCAGCAGAATCAGGGTTTTGTTACCCAACTTCTGGCCGGGCCGTTTCCGTGTTCCCGGTCCTGCCCTCGCGGCGGTTCTCGGGGCCGGTCTGGGAATTGATCTGGGCGGCCAAATATCCGGCCCCAAATCCATTGTCTATGTTCACGACGGCTATACCGGGCGCGCAACTGTTCAACATGCCCAATAGCGCCGCCAGCCCCTCAAAGCTGGCGCCATAGCCAACGCTGGTGGGAACGGTGACCACCGGAGCAGAAACCAGACCGGCGACGACGCCGGCGATGGCAGCCTCCATCCCGGCGATGGCAACGATGACGTTCGCCTCTTTCAACACCGGTAAACAGTCCAATAGCCGGTGAAGGCCTGCTACTCCCACGTCATTGACACGCACAACCTGGCTCCCCATCAGCTCCGCCGTGACCACGGCCTCCTCCGCCACAGGAAGATCGGCCGTTCCAGCGGTCAAAACCACGACGCCTGGGATTTTGGGAGCCTGTTTAGGTCCGGACACCACGATGGCGCTGGCCAGTTCATTGTAGGTGGCGGTAGGGGTGCGTTCCAGGGTGGCCTTAAAGGCCACAGGATCTGTTTTTGTGACCAGCACGGGGTTTCCCTTACCCGCCAGAGCATTGACTATCTTTGAGACCTGTTCTGGGGTTTTGCCCCGGCCCAGCACCACCTCTGGATAGCCGGTGCGAAGGGGCCGGTGGTGGTCGATCTTGGCGAAATCTAGATCTTCGTAGGGCAGGTCTCGAAGAAGTTCCATCACCTCATCAACGCTCTGGCTGCCGTCACGCAGAGCTTCTAGGTGGTGGCGAAGGTTGGAGGTGTGCATAAGATCAGTGGGAATCGTAAAAAGCGGTCGGGTTACAGACTTTGCCTACAGACTTGGGCTACGGGCAATGATATTCTCGGATTTAAACCAGTGTCAAGAAGTTTCAAACCCGGGGAGGCTCAAGGGCGCCACCACTAGACTTCTGGAATCTAGGTTTGGGCGCTTAAGGGCCTACGGGCCGCCTGCGTCATCCACCAATGTGCCTGTTTTACCCATCAATTCGTCATTCACACGCTCATCGACCTGGTTTTTGGAATCGGATTTGAGCAACGAGAACATGGCTCCCAGGGCGCTCATGCTAGCCGTGTAGATAGCCAATACGGCCACTCCGCCCCACAGGACCCAGAGAAACCGGCCCGGGTCAGCCAATATCGTCACCGCCGCCGCCGCGGAGACTGAGATTAGAGAGATCAAACCGCCCAGAAGGAGCCCAAACGTGATGGATCTCACCAGTGTTGAGTGGGAATCTGACCTGGCAGAAGATATACCTATATAACCGCCGATGAACGGAGATGCCGGGGCGGCCACAAAATGAACCAGGGGAATCAATAAGCAAACCACCATGATCCCGAGGGCGATAAACACTCCCTTGATCACAGGCTTTCGTTCCCTCCCGAGTCGGCGACGGCCGTCCTATTCGAAAATCTTCTGATGATCCGGTATAGATTATAGACAGGCCTAGAGCTTTGGCGCCATCCTCATCACCAAATGGGGTTACGGTGGCATCGGCCTTTCACCATAATTATCCTGGGCATGACCTTAGCGGCTTTAGTGGGAAACCGCTCTGGGGCGCAATCCCATCCAACGCCAGGCAGCCCAAGGGCTCACCCCACGCCGGGGAATGTTATCCTTTTTCGGACCCTGGCCAACGCCAATCATCAGGCCCAGGTTTGGATTCCCCAACGCCAACTCAGGAGTATGTTCCATGGCCAACGATCCCAGTCTTTGCGAGGACGGGCCCCGCTCGCCTTTCGCCAAACTTCTTGATATTCGTCCCGGCATCTCCCAAGACGGCGTTGGTGTCGCCTTCATGGAGATTCAAGACATGCACCGCCAAACCGCCGGATTCGTCCAAGGAGGCCTCATCGTCGCCCTGGCCGACTTCGCTTTTGCCCGCGCCGTTCACTCGGTGTCTAAGCCGGATCAACAAACGGTGACGATAGAACTCAAGATGAATTTCATCGCGCCGGCTAAAGATGGAAGGCTTACCGCAACCGCCAGGATACTTAGCCAGGGCCGCAGGATCGTGGTCGGTGAGATGGAGGTCACCGGCGATGACCAGGTCCTTGTCGCCCGCGGCCTGGGAACTTTCATGTTGCTTCGGCCCGGCTCTTGACCATCCGCTTGACCATCGGGCGCCAATATCGTATCCGGAGCGTTTTCCCGTCTGATCCGTCGAATCAAATGGGTGTCTAGTATGTCAATAGACAATGTTGGAAAAGAGAGGGGGCAATGCTATAATCTCTAGATTGGAGCCGGCCGGTTTGAGACCGCTGGAGGTGGTCATGAGAATCCCAATGAAAGTGGATTATGGGGTTCGAGCGCTGGTGGAGTTGGCCTCTATCTATGGTGAAGGCCAGGTCCGCACCGCCGACATCGCCTACCGACAGGGCATACCAGAAGCCTACCTAGACCAATTGATGACCACCCTTAACAAATTTGGCTTCGTAATCAGCCGCCGTGGGCCCCAGGGCGGACACAAATTGGCCATGCCGCCGTCAGAGATAGACCTGGGCATGATAATGAAGACCCTGGATGGAAACTCCTCCCCATTAGATTGCTTCATCAATCCGGAAGACTGCGCGTTTTCCGAATCCTGCGCTCAGCAGGAAGTTTGGAAGTCTGTGGAAGACGCCGTCCAGGAAGTATTGGGCAACATCACCCTGGCAGACCTTTCCCAACGGCAGAAGACTCTGGCCGGATCACGGGCCTAGCCCTCGTACCGCTGGCTTTCCTTCCTATTTGAAATTCCCCACGGGGCGACGTAATCCATCCCGCTTGCAATCCCCGATGTTGCTCGCGGCCAAAATTTGGCGGGCCGCGCCGTTTCTTACCTAGAGGGCAGCTGGGTTAACCAGGCGATATACAGGCCATCTAGAGGAGACCAATGGATTATGGGATAGCGGTCCCGTCATACATCGACGCGTGGCGGGAGGTGCAAGTGGGGGAGGCGGTGGGTTTCACCCACGCTTGGTTTTACGACTCGCAGCTTCTCTACAGTGACGTCTACGCAACCATGGCGTTGGCCGCCCAAAACACCACCCGGATCAGGTTGGGCACTCTGGTAGCCATTCCCAGCAACCGGATCGCGCCCGTCACAGCCTCGGCGATCGCGACCATCAACAAGCTGGCGCCGGGCCGGGTTATCTTGGCGTTGGGGACGGGCTATACGGGCCGGAACACTATGGGGTTGCCTCCTGTGCCGGTGGCCAAGTTGCGGGAATTTACCCAACAGGTGCGTGGTCGGCTGCGCGGCGAAGACGTATTGTTCCGGGAAGGGCGACGGGAGCGTTGGATCCGGCTGATGCACCCGGACCGGGAAGCATTCATCAATATAAAGGACCCCATCCCAATCTATATCGCGGCCAACGGACCGAGGGCGTTGGAAGTGGCCGCCGAACTCGCCGATGGCTGGGTGACGGGCCGGGCGGGAAGGAACCTGGAGCGGGACTTCGCCGCCATCAACCAGGCGAAAGAGAAGGTAGGCCTCAGCGCCGCGAAGCCATACACGGTGGCGCTGGCCAACGGTTGCGTGCTACGGGAAGGCGAGTCTCTGGCTTCGGAACGGGTGGTGGCGCAGGTTGGACCGAACGTATTGCCGTTGTTGCACGCCCAATGGGAGGCGGACCATGGCCAGGGGGCGGACCTGGGAGTTAGGCCTAACAGCGAAATATCGGGAGGGTACGACGCCTATATCCAAAATCTTGCCGCGGAAAATGGAAGACCGGCTGACCGCCTTTATCTGGACGTGCACCGGGGGCACATGGTATTCCTAAAACCCGGCGAAGAGGCCTTCGTCACACGGGAGGCCCTAGCCCGGACGTTGACCGGCAGCGGGCCGGAGATCATCGAGAGGCTAGAGGGGATGGAGGCCGCCGGTATCGACAACGTCGCCATCTCCGTCACCGGCCCCGAAGCGGCACGGGACCTCATCCAAGACTTTGGCAGGGAACTGATCGCCAAGCGGGCCTAGCTGGGACTGGGCCCAGCCCGTATCCCTCATCGGCATTGAACATATCTTCCGGCAGCTCAGCCGTTAATCCCAGGGCTCCTCAGCGGCAGCGTTACGGCCCGCGATACGGCCAAATGATAGACATTCCCCTATGTTGCCGGTCCCCTGGTATAGATAGCTAAACATGGACCCCAATTCCCCGGCGCTGTACAGCCTGGGCAGGGGAGTTCCTCCGGGGCGAACGACCTGAGCCTTTTGGTTGCGCCTGGGACCACCTTGGGTGTTTAGCATCGAAGGGACCAGCTCTACGGCATAGAACGGAGGTTGGCTCAAGGGCGCCAGCATCTTGGTCCGGCCAAAGTCTTGATCTTCCTCCCTTTGGCAGTGGCCGTTCCACCGCGTTACCGCACCATCCAAGTTGGAAGCGTCCACGCCGATGACGCGGGCCAGTTCCGGGATGGTGTCTGCCGTCTTGATCCAGCCTTTGGTCAGTTCCGCCCGGTTGTCGTCACTCCAATCGTACCTTCCGACCACGGGGTTCCAACCGCCCCTGGGCTCTTTATCGTATATGGGGCCCGAGGAAAACAAGGTGTGGTCCGTGATCATGAACATGGGGCAGGGAACGGACATCGGCCCCCAACGGCCTGATTTCTTCACCTTGCCATGGGATGTTTTGTACTTCTCATCGCCAAACCTCTCACCTTCGGGCCCCACAACTATCATCCCGCCGGGCATCTCTTTGGAAAAATGCAGGGCTATCATGGAAAACGTCGTCTGGTATTCCGGCACCTTCAGCCCCATTGAAGGGCCGGCGAAGTTATTCATATGCCAGAGGTCAGCGCCCACTTCCATTCCCATCCTAACCCCGTCCCCATTGTTGTAAGGGGAGCCCGTGGTGTAGCAGTAGGGAATGCCCGGCAGGTAATTCCGGATCATTTCCTGGTTGTTCTCGAACCCTCCGCAGGTCAAGATCAACGCTCGTTTGGCCTTAACGTAAATCGTCTTGCCATTCTGCTCGGCTTTGATTCCCAATATTTCTCTGGTGGCCGGATTTTGGATCAACTCCTTTCCCGGGGTCTCGTACATGACCGGAATATTCCTTTCTTTGACCACTTGTTCGAACAGGTTCCAGGTCCCAGAATATCCGACTGTTTCGCCATGGTGGAACTTGTGGATGCTGTTGGAGCCCGGCAGCTCGGGAAACTCGATGCCCACCGGTTGATGCTGATGCTCTTGAGGGTCGCCGCCGATGCTCCCGACCCAATCATTGTTTTTGGCGCCCTCTTCCGCCCAAGCCTGGATCATCTCATCGGGAACGGTGTAAGGCCCCGCCATGGCTTTGAAATAGGCGATGGCGTCATCGACGGGCGTGGCGTTCAAATACCCCTGTCCAGCCACCCGGGTGTTTCCTCCTTCCTGTCCCTCGGGAGCCTTTTCCAACATCAGAACCGAGACACCCAAATCCTGTACGGTTATGGCCGCGGCGGCGCCAGCAGCGCCGAAGCCGACGATGACCACGCCGGCTTCATGATCCCATTGGTTTGGGACCCATGTATTCGGAGCCGAGTTTTGAAGTGCCATTTTTCCTCGTGAAAGGTCTAGAAGATTTTGGAGATTCATAAAAACGATGATTCCAAGCCCGGCGAGCCGCCGGGTGTATCCCGAGCCAGGATACCACCCACGGCAAACCTTTCGCCACAGCGGAATTCGAGTATACCCGTGGGCAAGCTGCTGGGCGTGTTTTTGAACCCAGTGCCGGAATCCAGCGGTTCGGCGTTGGCTATCATGCCGCGGGCGTATGTTTGCCCTCATCTATACTCCTCTTCGGTTGACAACTTCATACGCCGGGACTAGACTCGGAATAGTAATGTCACTTAACAGCTTCCAAACAACCTGCGCGTGTACCTGTCTCCCCAAATAGGGAGCAGGCTGACACACCCGTAGCCAAGCCTGCGCCCGTCCGGGGAGATCCCTTAGGGGAAGCGCGGGTTTTTTTATTGGATTCGATCATGCAGGATGAATCGAAACGGCCAATGTTTCAAGGCCGACGATTTGCGCCGGGACACGGAATCGCCAAATGGTGACTTAGGAGGAACGGGCAAAATGGCCGAACAAACCATCAAACTAACACCAGAGCAAGTCAAACGGTACAGCCGCCACATCATCATGGGCGATGTGGGCAGTAACGGCCAGAGGAACTTGATGGGGGCCAAGGCCCTGATCGTCGGAGCCGGCGGCCTGGGTTCTCCATCAGCCATCTACCTGGCCCTGGCTGGAGTGGGCACCATCGGCATCGTCGACTTCGACGTGGTGGAAATATCCAACTTGCAGCGCCAGATCTTACACCATACCGCCGATATCGGCCGGCCCAAGCTGGAATCTGCCAGAGACAATATCAACGCCTACAATCCCGACGTCAACGTGGTGATGCACGGCGAGAGGCTGGAATCAAGCAACGCCATGGAAATCATCAGCCAATATGAGCTGGTGATCAACGGGGCGGACAACTTTGCCACCCGGTACCTGGTTAATGACGCCGCTTATCTTGCGGGCAAACCCCTGGTGGACGGCAGTATTTTGATCTTCGACGGCCAAGCAACCGTCTTTATCCCCGGCCAAGGTTGCTACCGGTGCCTGTTCCCGTCGCCTCCTCCTCCCGGAATGGTGCCCAACTGCGCCGAAGCCGGCGTTTTGGGCGCCCTGACCGGTCTGGTTGGAAGCATCCAAGCCACCGAGGCGCTGAAGCTGATATTGGGCATCGGCGAGAGCTTGAGTTCCCGCCTGCTGCTCATCGACGCATTGAGCATGAATTTCCGTGAGGTAAGGCTCAAGCGAAACCCGGCGTGCCCCCTGTGCGGCGACAACCCCACGGTGACCGAGCTTATAGATTACGAGATATTCTGCGGATTGGCTGAGCCTGAAGCAGCCGGGGTAAGTTCAGACTAGCTCCGGACAGCCCAACGATCGGGACCAGACGGCATGGGCCAGAGTTTTTTGATGGGAAGTTGGGGATGGACCGGCTGTGCACGCCTGATCCATCCCTAACATTGCGGCCGAGGGCCGGGGAGGCTGGACCGGGCGATTTCAAAACGCTTGGCCGCACCTGCCCAGGGGAAGGGATTTACAGGCAAGGTTCAACCATTGGTGAGAAACTACACTGAATCATGGTAACAAGGCTGGCTTTCAAAGGCATTCTGGCCGCAATCGGCAACACACCCATGGTGGAACTACTCCATATGAGTCCGAAGCCGGGCGTGCGTATCTTCGCCAAGTTGGAGGGGCAAAATCCCACCGGTAGCGTGAAAGACCGTATCGCGCTGAATATGATCGAACAGGCGGAACACAACGGCGAGATCAGCGCTAACCGGACCATCCTGGAGCCGACCAGCGGTAACACCGGCATCTCTTTGGCCATGGTGGGGCGGTTAAAGGGCTACAAGGTCGCCGTGGTCATGCCGGAAAACGTAAGCGTGGAACGGGCCCAGCTGCTGCAGGCCTACGGCGCCGAGATCTTTAATTCCGACGGCACCATGGGCACCAACGGTTCCATCGTAGTGGCCCAAGATATGGTTGAAAAGCACCCCCACGATTACTTCATGCCCTACCAATACGGCAATGAAGGAAACCCGGGTGCCCACTACGAAACGACCGGACAAGAGATCATAGATACTCTTCCCGACACCACCATGTTCGTCGCGGGGCTGGGAACCGGGGGAACTTTGATGGGCGTTGGCCGCCGGTTGAAAGAGCACAATCCAGCTATCAAGATTGTCGCGGTGGCGCCGGAGCCCGACGATTTTATCTCGGGATTGCGGGACCTGGACCAGGGATTCATCCCTCCCATCTTGGACCTGGACATGCTGGATTCTAGGATGCTGGTCAGCAGTCTAGACGCCTTCCGCACCACCAAGGAGTTGCTGCTGCAGGAAGGGATCTTCGCCGGTATCTCTTCGGGGTCGGTGGTATTCGCCGCAATGCGCCAGGCGGAGAGAATGGATGAAGGAAACGTGGTCTGCCTATTGGCCGACGGCGGGTGGAAATACCTCAGCACCAGCCTATGGACCAAAGACTACGAAGAATTGGCCAAGGAATCCAAGGGAAAGATCTGGTGGTAATGGCGATCTAAGTTCGCCAAAGCGTCCATTCCACGTCCGCGCCGCTACAACCACATAAACCAAAAGCCCTTTGGTTTTATACCCGAACAGCATGCCGGCCCACGCCTGGAACCACCAATATCCACTTGAAACTACCCCATTGCGATGCTATACTTAGGTGGCATAGTTGTCGTCAATTGTTCATTGAAAGCGGGGTTCACCCGCTTTCTTGCTGTAAGGAAACAAGGCTGGGCCGAAACTGGTTTGGCCGGAGGGTGCATCGCAATGAAAAGTGATTTTTTGATAGCGTTGACCCAGCTCGCGGCAGAGCGCCACCTCCCCAGGGAGCAAGTGCTTCAGGCCATTGAGGTAGCCCTCGCTTCCGCATTTAAGAAAGACAACCCGGCATCGGGTCAAAATATCTCGGTAAAGCTCAACCCCAACACTGGGGAAGTGAACGTCTACGCCCTAAAGACTGTGGTGGAGTCGGTTGAAGACTCGGAACGGGAGATAAGCGTCGCCGATGCCCAGGCCATCAAGAAAAGCGCCGAATTGGGCGATGAGGTGGCCGCTGAAGAACCCCTGCCCCACAACGCCAGCCGGATAGCTGCCCAAACCGCCAAGCAGGTGGTTTTACAACGGTTGAGGGAAGCGGAACGGGAGCTTCTTTTCCAGGAATTCCTGCAGCACGAAGGTGATATCGTTTCAGGCGTGATCGACCAGCCGGAAAATGGCAGGGCGGTGATGGTGGACCTGGGAAGGGCCCAAGCGATTCTGCCATTTGAAGAGCAGGTGTCCACCGAACGCTACCGCAAAGGCCAGCGCACCAAGGTGTACGTCATCAGCGTGCGCAATTCCCCCAAGGGGCCGGAAATAATGGTTTCCCGCAGCCACCGTAATATGCTCAAACGCCTGTTTGAGATCGAGGTGCCGGAAGTCTACAACGGCGTCGTGGAGATCAAAGCCATCGCCAGGGATGCCGGCTTCCGCAGCAAGGTCGCAGTCAGCGCCACCCAACAGGGAATAGATCCCGTGGGCTCTTGCATAGGGGTTCGCGGCAACCGCATACAAAGTATTGTCAACGAACTTCAAGGCGAGAAGATCGACGTGGTCGCCTGGGACAAAGACCCGAAAATATTCATCGCCAAGGCACTAAGCCCATCGGAAGTCGTCGAAGTAGAATTTTCCTCCGACAGCCAGACCGCCACCGTGGTAGTACCCGACCGGCAGCTGTCCCTGGCCATTGGCAAGGAGGGGCAAAATACCCGCCTGGCCGCCAGGCTCACCGGTTTCCGGCTGGACATCAAGGGCATGACCGAATGGGAGAAGATCAGGGAAACCCGGCTGCAACAATTGGCATTGGCCCAGAAAGAAAGGGCCCTTGCCGAGGCAGAGGCGGAAGCCGAAACCGTGATCGAGATGGAGGCGCCCACAGCCACGTTGGCAACGGAACCTGCTCCGGCCGCCGATGTAACCGATCAAGCCACGGAACAGGCCGACGCGGACCTTGAAATAGCGGCGCCGGCAGAACCGGAACCGGCTACCGGCGAAGTGGCCGAGGTCCTTAATGAAGATGAACTGTTGGAATCCTTGATCCGTGAAGAAGAGGAGGCCGCGCCGACGGTGGCCGCAGGCACGGGACAAGAAACCGGTGGCCTCAGCGTGGAAGAACTCCAGGCATTCACCTTGGACGATGTTGAACCTCTGGACGACGACGAAGATGAGGAAGACCTCTTGCCGGAGTTGCCCGAGATGCCCGCGTTACCCGACTTGGCTGCCCTCGCTCCTGACGCGGGCAAGATCAGGTTTGCCGAAGATCTCATTGATGACGTGCGCGGCGCCCGGACCGGTCGCCGAGGGCGGCGCGGCGGAGGCGCCAGGGGTGGGGCGCGAGGCGGAAGGTAAACGTTAATCGAGATATCCCTGGCCCGGAAAAGTCGTGGCCAAGCATAGACACATACCCGAACGTACCTGCATCGGATGTGGTCAAAAACGT
Source organism: Dehalococcoidia bacterium (assembly GCA_034428715.1). Classification (GTDB taxonomy): domain Bacteria; phylum Chloroflexota; class Dehalococcoidia; order Lucifugimonadales; family UBA3495; genus Io17-Chloro-G2. The sequence continues at coordinate 20,865 of DAOUHE010000293.1, forward strand.
CCGAAACTAGAGTTGGTGCGTGTCGTCAGAACTCCCCAAGGCAGCCTTCAGGTAGACATCACCGGCAAAAATCCGGGAAGGGGTGCCTACCTTTGCCACCAGACGAGTTGTTGGAATAAGGGAACTGAAAAGGGGAAACTTTCCCGTAGCCTCAACTTTGAACTAACTGCCGAAGACCTGGAACGATTGTTTTCTGAATTTCAAGCCATCGCTGCCGTACCTTCTGCACATTCTACGGAGGAATGAATAATGACTTCCAATGCAAATCCGGGCGTTGCGGAGGGCGGAACCCAAGAAGCTGGACGCACCGGCAGAATTAGAACGCCCCAACGGGCTCAAACCCGGGTCTTGGTGCTGCCCGAAACGTTGAGCGTCCAACGCCTTTCCGAGCTTACCGACCAGAATCCAATAGATGTCATCAAACAACTGATGCGAAATGGCATCATGGCCTCAATGAACCAGATCATCGACTACCAAATGGCCACGTTGGTGACCACCGCATTCGGCATTCATACCACCATGGCCGAACCGGAACCCGCAGTCGCGGCCGCCCACGTAGAAACCGGGGCAACAACCGCCGAACCCGTAGACGAGGCCGATCTGACGCCACGCCAGCCCGTGGTTACGATATTGGGACACGTAGACCACGGCAAAACCGCTCTGCTGGACACCATCCGGCGCACCCAGGTAGCCGAGCGTGAGGTTGGCGGAATCACCCAGCACATCGGCGCCTATCAGGCGGAGTTCAACGACCAACGCATAACTTTCCTGGACACCCCCGGTCACGCCGCTTTCACCGCCATTAGGGCCAGGGGGGCTCAGGTCACCGACATTGCTGTCCTTGTGGTGGCCGCCGACGACGGCATCATGCCCCAGACGGTGGAGGCTTTAAACCACGCCAAAGCCGCCAATATTCCAATAATAGTGGCCATCAATAAGATGGACTTGCCTGGGGCTGACCCAGAGCGGGTAAAGCGCCAGTTGAGCGAGCAAGACCTGCTGGTGGAAGATTGGGGAGGGGACATAATTTCCAGTGAAGTCTCCGCCAAGACCGGTGACGGCATCGATGACCTTATGGAAAATATTCTCCTGGTGGCCGAGTTAGCAGAACTGAAGGCCAATCCCAGTAAGATCGCCTCCGGCACCATCATAGAAGCCAGGTTGGACCGCAAAAGGGGCCCAACCGCCACGCTGTTAGTGGCCGACGGCACTTTGAAAGTGGGCGACTACGTGTCGGCTGGCGGAGCATGGGGACGGGTGAGAGCTCTCACCGATGAACGGGGGCAATCCATCAAAGAAGCATTTCCAGGAACCCCGGCTGAGCTGCTGGGATTTAATTCGACCCCAGAGGCAGGAGACCTGCTCGCGGTGGCGCCCAACGAAAGGACCGCCCGCTCGAAGGCGGAGGAACGCCAGAAGTCAGCCACTTCCCGGCCGGGACAGTCTCGGGCATTGACCCTGGAAGAGGTGGTGCACCAGAACGCCGGCAACACGAAAGAGCTAAACCTGGTGCTGAAAGCCGACGTCAAGGGAAGCGTGGAGGCGGTGCGCGGCGCTTTGGAGACCCTGGCCGATGGAGATATCAAGGTCCGGGTATTGCACTCCGGGTCCGGCGCAATCACCGAATCCGACATCATGCTGGCCAGCGCGTCTGAAGCCATAGTCATCGGATTCACTATCGGCGCCGAGACTAGCGCGGACCGCCTCGCCGACCGCCTGGGCGTGGAAATTCGCCATTACAACATCATCTACCAACTGATCGATGACATCGAATTAGCCCTGCACGGAATGCTGGAACCGGTCTTTACCGACGTGGTGGTAGGAAAAGCGGAAGTACGTCAGGTATTCTCTTCACGCCGTGGCGTGCAGATCGCCGGTTGCCGGGTCACCGATGGCCATATCAACCGCGGATCCGACGTCCGGGTCACCCGCGATGGCAACATCATTCATGAATCAGCAATCACCAGCCTTCGCCATTTCAGGGATGAAGTGACCGAGATTACCGCCGGCATGGATTGTGGAGTCGTTATTCAGGGATTCAACGAGTATGAAGAGGGCGACATCTTGGAAGTCCACCGCCAAGAACGCGGCAGGCGCTAAAAGATCCCACCCTTAACTCCGTTGCCTTGAATCGCCAACTCCTACGTTAGAAGCCCAAGGAGCCCGGCATGCCCCGACGCATCGACCGCATAAATGAACTGTTGCGCCAAGAGATCAGCCAATTGCTGGCCCGGCAAATCAAAGACCCACGGCTCAACGGCGTGATAAGCATCACCCAGGTAAAAACCACCAACGATCTTCGCAACGCCAGGGTATCCATCAGCGTCATGGGTGATCCTACGGCCAAGCAAAACGCTCTCGAGGGAATTCAATCGGCCGCAACCTACCTTCGGCGCGAGCTACGCGACCGCCTGGCCATGAAACACGTGCCCTTTTTGAGTTTTGCAGTGGACAACACCCTGGACGAAGCTGATCATTTGAATCAGATCATGAACCAGATTCAGGCAGGCGGCGAAGCAGAACCCCAACCTTCATCGGAAGCCGGCCGTTGATAGACACCGGCGACGGATAGAACTTGGCTAAATCCAATAACCCAACACCCTCTCCAATCAACGGTTTTTTGAATCTCTATAAACCGCCTGGAATAACCTCCATGGAGGCCGTTCGGCGGGTAAAACGGTTGGCCGGCCCGCGCCAAAAAGTGGGACACGGCGGCACGATGGACCCACTGGCCAGGGGAGTATTGCCCATTTGCTTTGGGCAGGCAACCCGGCTGATGGAAAACGTGGTGGGTGGAACGAAACGCTACCTGATGGAAGTTGAGTTTGGTGTTGCCACCAACACCTACGACGCCGAAGGCGAAGTGACCAAGACCGGTGATGTCACCGGCCTTACCGAGTACATGGTAAACACCGCGGCCCAAACCTTTGTGGGCGCCATCAATCAGATGCCGCCAATGTACAGTGCGGTAAAGGTAGACGGCCAGCGTCTTTACAAACTAGCCCGGGCCGGCGTTGAAGTTGCGCGAAAGACCAGACCAGTAGACATCTACGCCATCAAATTGGTCGAATGGTCGCTTCCAAAAGTGGTCTTTGAAGTTGAAAGTGGCCGCGGAGTATACATGCGGTCCTTGGCCCATGACCTGGGGGAAATATTAGGATGCGGCGGTCACGTTTCATCCTTGGAACGTTCTTATTGCGCCGGATTCGAAGCGGTCGACGCGGTTACCCTTGAGATTTTGGAGGAATCTACTGCCCAATCCGCAGGGTTGGACAAGTATCTTTTCCCGGTGGATTGGGCTTTAAGGGAGTTAAACAGCACCGTCCTAGACCCTGCGGCGGAAAAGTATTTAACCAATGGTCAAACCGTTGCATTACGGACGCCAATAATCAACGCCGGCTATCTCGAGGAATTTCGCGCTTACAGCACCGACGGGCGGTTTTTCGCCTTAGTACGTTTCGACCGGGCCGCATCCGCATGGAAACCAGTGAAAGTATTCCACCTGGAATCGCCTTCTCCCTACGCTCCCGCCACATCCACAGCCTAGCGCCCAACGCCCATACCGCCGCAAATCCAACTTCCGTTCCTCTTCAGTTCCTCAGGAAGAGTGCCTGAACCCATCCAAGGCAATTGGAGATACACCAATAAATCCGTAATACCGGCGTGACTCGGTGTTACGGAATCGTTCGAGACAGATTGCGGGTCAAAACAGGAGTCCCTTGCCGCCTTGACAATAAACGTATCGCCTGTATATTTAGGGCCTACACCAAGCTGTGCCTACAGGGATTTTTAAAACAACCACCATTTTTATGGCCATCGAGACCCCGGTGGGGCATTAGAAGTAGGCACACGTGGATTCACCAGCGTGTAAGCGTTTATTGAGTCCCAGGTTAAATCTCTCATGTGGTCAAGGCATGAGATATCTACATTTGATGGGGGGTCAAAATATGGAGGCCTACTGCTTCAAGTGCCGCGGTAAACAAGAGATCCGGAATCCCCAGCAGGTGACCCTGAAAAACGGGAGACCCGCCACCCAGGGCGTTTGCCCGGTCTGCGGTACTAAGGTATTTCGAATAGGGAAGTCCTAAGGCGATTCGGCGGCCGGCATAGCGAACCCACCTTAAGATACGGCCCTAGCCGCCGGAGACGGCAATGGCTGTATCAAAACCCAAGCGCTTCAAAAGGGATTGAGGATTCAACTCAAGAACGACGTGAGCCTCTTCGCTGGTGAGGCCCGCGCCTTTCGCTATTTTCCGGTTTAATTCGGGATTCAAAAGGTCTTGCGGTTCGTGGGCATCTGAATCAAGCACCATGGACGCACCGACCGACTTGGCCGTCTTCACCACATGTCCATTGGTTAGGCTATGGCCCTTTCGTGCCGACAACTCTAGGAACACTCCATTTTCCGATGCCAGCCTAGCGTGGTCATAAACGATCAGGCCGGGATGGGCTAACACATCCACCGATTTTGAGCGCACGGCAGCTTCATTGGTACCCGGTTCCACCGGCTCGACAACCGTTTCCCCATGAACTGTAACCAGTTTGGCGCCCAACTCCTTGGCCGTTCTGGCCACCAGATCGATGTCTTCCTTGGGGACGTGGGTGATCTCAACACCGGGAATCGCCAGAATCTCCCAACGTTTGGTGGCCTCGGCGCAATCTACGACCAAGGTCTTGACCACGTACTCCAGGTTGCCCACGCCCACGTGATCCGTAACGCCAATGGCTCGGTAGCCCGCTACTAGGGCGCGGCGAATCAACTCAATTGGAGACAAGACACCATCGCTTAAAAAGGTGTGGGTGTGGAAATCGTACATCGTATCCTTTAACCCAAGCGCGCCATTCGGCCAGCTATGACGGCGCGGAATCCAGACGTGATTATAACAGTATGCCGAATCACCAAATACCCAGTAAGACTCCCCGCAGGCCGCCGGCAAAGCAATTCACCGATTGACACCCCATAGACCCCTAACTAGAATTATCTGGAAACCGGCAGCCCATCCGCAGCCTTTCGGTCAAGACCGGGTTTCTCCTTAGGAACCGGGCGGCGGTTTCAGCTTCGGTCGGCGGCAATCGGGTTAAAAGCTTAAGGAAGTGGGAAAGAATGGACCAAACCCTTGAGGCCGGCGCGGATGTAAGTTCTTGGGAAAGCACGTGCGACAACTGCGGACGTGACCTTGGGCAGCGCCTGACTTTTACGTTCAAGGCCAAACCAGCTTTGGGCGCGCCAGAACAGATATCGGTATTGGTCACGTGCATCTTCTGCGCCCTGAGGCACCGGCCAATGGTACGGCGATCCTTCGCGGCGGCGGCCTTCGTTGGAACGGTGTTGACCCTGTTAAACCAAGGCGACTTACTATTAACGGGACAGTGGCACGACGCCATGTATTGGAAAATCCCGCTTACCTATTGTGTGCCTTTCTGTGTGGCCACCTACGGCGCGTTGACCGCCAGCCGCAAATGACCAGCCATTTGTGGCAGCACCAGGCGCACTCACGTTTGACCCGGCCCCTTAGATTAATCTACGAATCACCTCTACAACCTTTCCCCGTATCTCCAGGTTGCCGGCTTCGCAATAAATGGGATCCAACTGGCTGTTGGCCGGTTGTAACCGCACCATCTTGCCTTCCGGGTAATATTTCTTAAGGGTTACTTCTTCTTCATCCTTCAACCAGGCCACGACCATCTCGCCGGGCTCGGCCTGCTGCACCGGTTTAATCACCACGACATCGCCATCATCTACCAAAGCGTCGATCATCGACGTGCCCTTCACTGCCAAAGCATAAAGCTTGCCATGGCGCCGCTGCAAATCAATAGCGACCTCCACGGTATCAAACTCGGCACTGGAACCCGCTTCCTCGGTTGAGAAGGCAGGAAGAGGGCTGCCCGCGGCGATATTGCCGACGATGTGTACCCTGGGGGCGGAAGAGAGGGGCTGGCCAACCTTGTCCAACAATTCAATCCCGCGAGCCATATCAGGCCTGCGGTTCAGGTAGCCATCCCGGTTAAGAATCCTCAGGTTGTAGTCCACCACCGACGTGGAACTGATCTCACACGCCTTTTGGACATCTCTAACCGTGGGCGGGATGCCGTTTTCGTTGATGAACTCCTGGATATAATCCAGGATTCTTTGGCGTCTGGGGGGCATGCGTTTTTTGGAAGTCATGAAATCCTTAAATGGGACATTCGTTCTGAAAGCAGGCTAGCAAAAGGTCTGACCACTGTCAACGATGGCCTGTCACTTTTAAGGACGTGTTGAAGCGGCCGGCCGGTTGATTTCCCAAAACGGCTGGCGGGATGTATCACGGTTGTTTGGGGGAGGATTAACCGCGGCGGGAGGCGGCGGTGCGCCGCCTGGTCTGGCGGCCTCTTGCCGGTTCTTGGGACGGCGCCGCTTCGGGTCCGGCCTCCAGCAGGCGATTCATCTTAATGGCCAGACGGGATTTGCGGCGGGAAGCGTTGTTCCTGTGTATCACGCCCTTTTGAACTGCCTTATCAAGCCCGCTTAACGCCGCCATGACCGCCAATTCCGCAACTGTCGCGTCCCCGGCATCAATTGATTCGAGGGCCTTTGCCATGGTGGTCCTGGTAGATGTGCGTGCGCTTCGGTTTCTTCCCGAACGCTTGATGGATTGACGCGCAGCCTTTTTTGCGGGCAATTCGTTCCTCCTGGGTCGCCTATCCCGGTACGGCCCCGGCGCCGCTTAGCCGCGCTGGGACTGACATTCTTAATTTGGATTCAATTCCGCCAGCCCAAGGCTGACGGTGGGACACAGATATTATAAACCTACCCGAGCCACTTTCCAATGCTGCGCCTAGGTATACCTCCGGTATGGGCTGCCAGAGCGCCCGGAGGCAGAGCGCAATCAGCCTCCGGGCGCTGTCTTCCGCAGGACAGTTATGTTAGATGGGTACCACGGACCGCTACAATGAAAAGGCACCTTGAAGCGCCGGCCAAAGGGCGGCGCTTCCGGCTGGAAACCCTGGCGATAACCTATACGTCTAGGTTTTTTACGCTGCGAGCATGGGCGGCGATGAAACTCTTGCGTGGAGCCACCACGTCACCCATGAGCGAAGTGAACACGTCGTCCGATTCCACAACGTCTCCGATGCCGACCAAAAGCATCTGCCTGGATTCGGGGTCCATGGTGGTTTCCCAGAGCTGGTCCGGGTTCATCTCACCCAACCCCTTGTACCGTTGCAGATGGACGTTTCGTTGGCTGTTAAGCTTGGCCAGCATCTCGTCCTTCTGTTCATCGTTGTAGGCATACTGAACGTTACGCCCGGTCTGGATGCGGTACAGAGGCGGTTGGGCGATGTACAGATATCCGGCATCGATGAGGGCCTTCATCCGGCGATAGAAGAACGTCAAGATCAGCGTCCTGATGTGGGAGCCGTCGACGTCGGCGTCGGTCATGATGATGATTTTTTGATACCGGACCTTGGAGGCGTCAAATTCCTCGCCCTCACCGGCGCCCAGCGCGGCGACCATCGCGCGGATCTCCTCGTGCCCCAATATCTTATCCGGCTGCTGCAGCACTCTCTCGACATTAAGGATTTTCCCTTTCAACGGCAAAATGGCTTGAAAATGCCGGTCTCGGCCCATCTTGGCAGACCCGCCGGCCGACTCGCCCTCAACGATGTATAGCTCGGATTTCGCCGGGTCCCGCTCGGCGCAGTCGGACAGTTTACCGGGCAGGGACGACCCGTCTAGCGCGTTCTTGCGTATCACCAACTCTCGGGCACGCTTGGCGGCCTCCCTGGCCTTTTGCGAGGTCAGACATTTTTCAATGACCCGTTTCGCATCGCTAAGGTTCTCTTCCAGATAGCGGGCAAGACCTTCCCCTACCACCGATTCCACGATCCCGCGGACTTCGGCGTTGCCCAGTTTGGTCTTGGTCTGGCCTTCGAATTGTGGGTCGGTCAGCTTCACACTAACCACGGCAGCCAGACCTTCCCTAACATCCTCTCCCGTCAAGTTCGGCTGGTCATCTTTGATGAACCCCTGCTTACGGGCGAAGTCGTTTATCACCCTGGTCAAGGCGGATCGAAATCCCGTCAGGTGGGAGCCGCCCTCCTGGGTGTTGATACAATTAGCGAAGGAGAAAACCGTTTCGCTGAAGGTGTCGTTGTATTGGATCGCCACCTCGACCGAGGTTTCGTCAACCACCTTCTCATAGTAAAAAGGCAAAGATTGCATCACTTTACGGTTGCGGTTGAAATTGCGGACCAAGTTGGCGATGCCGCCGTCGAAGAAATACACCCGCTCCACGTCGGAATGGCGCTCCTCGTTATGCCATGGGCTGGCAAAACGTATTTCCAGACCTTTGTTTAAGAACGCTATCTCTTTGAAGTGGCTGGTCAGTATCTCAAAGTCGTATTCGATGTTTTGAAATATCAGGGGGTCGGGTTTGAAGGAAATCCTGGTTCCCGTCTCCTGGGTTTTCTCGCCTTTTACCAGCTTGCCCAGGGGTATGCCCTTGGCGTATTCCTGGTAATATTGCCAGCCGTCTCTGCGCACTTCGGCCCTCAGATGTTCAGACAGGCCGTTGACCACCGAGCCGCCGACGCCATGAAGCCCCCCGGTTACTTTGTAAGCCCCCCCGCCGAACTTTCCTCCGGCGTGGAGGGTGGTCATGACCGTTTCGAGGGCGGTCAACCCCGTGGTGGGGTGGATGTCGATGGGAATGCCCCGGCCGTTGTCAGTCACGGTTATCACGCCGTCAGCGCCTAGGGATATATCCACCGTGTCGCAATATCCAGCCATGGCTTCATCCACGGCGTTATCCAGAATCTCATAGATAAGATGGTGCAGGCCCCGCTGATCGGTGCTGCCGATGTACATTCCGGGCCGCACCCGGACGGCTTCAAGACCTTCGAGAACCTGAATATCCTTAGCGGTATATTCCGCCTTTGAGCGTTGCTGCATATCGTCCCACTATAAGATGGATTTCGCCGGGGTCACAACCAAAGTTGCACGGAAACAGAAGATCAATGAGTGGGGGTTCGCCGTGAGATCTACCGGTCAATGCCTAGAGACATTGTGTCTATTATACCAGATTTAGGCCGGTTCGACGCACAAATTTTGTCCGAATTTTGAAATTGTCCTATTTTTTGGCCCAAAATTTGGGTGTAATCAGCCCCCATTACTACATTCGACTAATATGGGCCGTTTCAAAACCTAGAACCGGTTTGAAACAGGGCGTCCAGAAAAGATTTAGCGGCGGGGTGGACAACATAGCCCGGCCGAAAAGATGCGCATCCCATGCCCCCGACAGGGCCTTTGAGCGAGGGCGGCGGCTGGAGAATCTGGCGGCCGGTTTGGGTCAGGCTGGGAAAACCCGTTTGTAGATGCCTGGTGAGCCCCCGGTGTGGACCATTTGGGGGCGGATAGTCTGGGTCCAAGCCGGAGTCACCGCCGCCGTCCAACCGGCCCACTCGGGAGATTCCGGAACCTTTTCCGATTCCATCTCGTGAACCGTGGTGTATTTGGGCTCGCCCATGATGGCTTCAAAGCGGCGTCCCCGGATATAGCCGGGGACCGAGTATGCGGCCGGCAGGCGCTCGTTGTTATACGCTTCGTTGAACTGGGAATCCAACTCCGGCGGCACCGACATCCGGCCCACCAGCATCAGGGGAGCCATCCCCGCGGCGGCAGTCTCCGCCGGCACGTCTTGCGGATAGATCAACCTATATAGATTGCGTATGTAGGTGGTGCCCACCACGCTGGGTGACATGCGGCGGGACCATTCCGTCGGATCCGTCAACCATTTCTGCCATTCGGGGGAAGACCATGCCTCGGGTTCGGTGAGCTCGTAGCAAGCCAGATGTTTGGGGCCACCCTGGAGGGCGGTGTACCGGGCGGCGTTGAGCACGCCGGGGATAGCCAGCCGTTCCGGGATGTGCTCCTCGTTGTACCACCGGTTGAACTCGTCTTCCACCTCCGGGGGAACGTCGGTATAAACCATCAGCAATCCCCGGCCTTTTTTATCCGCCATGTAAATCCTCCATCAGCTTGGGCGCTCCCCCACGAAAACTCAACTCCCGCACATGTCCCGGCCACCCAGAACCGGCCGGACCGATTTTACGGCTAATCGCCAGGATAATAATTCGTGCCCGTTTTCAGGCTGTCCAGAGCGTACCATACAGCGTGGAATAACGGTTCCGGCAGGTTGTCCAGGGGAAACCATCCCAACTCGGAAAACCCCTGGGGCTCGGCCAACCGTGGTTCCTGGCTTCCTATTTCCCCAATAAATTCGATGTCCACGTAATGGGTGTTGTAAGCGATGATGTTGCTGAGGCACAGGTAGCGCAAATCGCCCACTTCGACCCCCAGTTCTTCCAGGGCTTCCCGCCGGGCGCACTCCTCCAACGTCTCCCCCGCTTCAAGATGGCCCCCGGCCGACGCCCAGGTGTCTTCGCCATGGGAGCCCTCACGCTTGGCCAAAAACACCCGGCCATCCCGGACGAAAATCACGCCGACCCCGACCTGGGGCCTGGCCATACTCTTGTCACATCCGTCAGGCATCCCGGCGAGTATACCATCGAGACAAAGCTCGAGACGACGCCCCAGAGACACCCTCCCGCCGGTTACACGTATAATGAAACCCCTTATTAAATTTAGCCGGCGGCGAGGTCTGCCGAGCCGGTAACTTGCTGAGACCAACGGGACGGAGGAGGCTAACATGCCCAACCTGGAACGTACCATCCTCAACCCTTCCACAGTGGCCAACCCCCTGGGCGCCTACTCCCATTCGGTGAGGGTAAGCCCGGGCAAACTTTTATTCATCGCCGGGCAGGTGGCCGTGGACCGGAATGGCAGCCCGGTGGGCGCGGGGGACGTGAAGGCCCAGACGCGGCAGGTATTTGAGAATCTGGCCGCCGTGCTCAGCGGAGCGGGCGCATCCTTTAGCAACGTGGTGGAATTCACCACCTACCTGGTGGGAAGGGACGCTGTGCAACCCTTCGTAGAAGCCCGAACCGAGATCTTCCCAACCATCTATCCCAGCGAGGACTATCCTCCCAACACCCTATTGATCATCAGCGGCCTGGTACGGGAGGAATTTCTGGTGGAGATCAAAGCCGTGGCCGCGCTGCCCTAACCTTTGATTTACCTGATTTCCGATTGGATCGAAACCCGGATTGGATCGAAACCCGGAGGCGAAGTTGGCCAATAGAGAAAGGCTATTAAATACCCTGGTGGACCTTATCCGCATCGACAGTCCCTCTGGAGAGGAAGATGCCATCGACGAGAATTTGTCCTCCCGGCTACAGGCGCTGAGATGCCAGGTCCAGCACGATTCCTTCAACAACATCGTCGCCAAATTACCGGGTCGAGGCAATCCGGTGATGCTGTCCGCCCATATGGACACGGTGGACCCCGGCCGGGGCATCAAACCGATTTTGGACGGGGACACCCTGCATTCCGCCGGCACGACCATTCTGGGCGGCGATTGTAAAGCGGGCCTGGCTATTGTTTTGGAAGCATTGGCTTCGATCCAAGAAATGGGGGAACACAACCGGCCCGTGGAGGTAGCCTTCACCCGCCACGAGGAAGGCGGCTTGGTGGGCGTTCACCACCTGGATTTCAGCCTATTAACCGCCAAGGAAGGAGTGATCTTTGATGGGGAAGGACCGGCCAGCCGGATCACCGTGGCCGCGCCTTCACAAAACGTGGTGACGGCCCACATCAAAGGCCGGGCCGCCCACGCCGGGCTTGAACCTGAAAACGGGATCTCTGCCATCCTCATCGCCGCCGAGATCTTGGGCCAGTTGCCCTTGGGCCGCATCGATGGTGAGACCACCTCCAACATCGGCCGCATGGAAGCTGGGCTGAAACGGAACATCATCCCCGAGGAAGCCTTTTTGGACGGGGAGATCCGCAGCCGCGACAACGCCAAGCTCGACCACTACAGTGCCGAATTCCGCCGGGTGTTCGACCAGGCAGCCGCCCGGTATCCCGAAGCCAAGATTTCGCTGGACATCACCAACACCTACCAGGCCTACAACGTAGACGCCGGCCACCCAACCATCGCCACCATCAGCCGGGCGCTTGCAGCCATGGGTTTGGCGCCTCAACTGGAGGCCAGCGGCGGCGGCTCCGACGCCAACGTCTTCATCGAAAAGGGAATAATAGCCGTCCCCGTGGGCATCGGGGTCCAGGCCTTCCACACCACCTGGGAAACCGCCGACATCCGCATGGTGCTACAGGGAGCCGAGATGTGCGAGGGTGTGATTCGGGGAGTGTAGGCAGGCAACCCTTGGCGAGCCTGGAATCCAGATTTATCCTCGCGGAGCGGATGCTCACGTTGACGAAACAGCAACTGGTCAAGATAATGAAAGAGTAAGTAGGTGGGAGGGTTTTATATGCCGAAAAGCGTCCAAGGGACATACCGCAATGGCAAGATCGAACTGGAGGATCCCACCAGCGGCGTTCGGGATGAAACTCGGGTGATTGTAACCTTCCTTGAATCGAACTACACAGATTTGGGAGCCCTTGGCATCGACGAAGCCCAAGCTGCCGACTTGCGCGGTCGTCTCCCATGTTTTATCGAAGATTGGGAGAGTCCCAAGATGGACATGTACGACGATTATGACAGCGCAAAAAACCTCATGATGGTTCAGGGAGATGACATCCGGGAGATATGAAAGTCTCCTTCTCAAAATCTTGGCGGGCCGTTCGGACGCAAACATAGAGTTCGACGAACTGCGCAACCTGCTAATCCACCTCGGGTTTGAGGAGCGCACAAGCGGTAGCCATCACCTCTTCCGGAAGCCTGGCATTCACGAGCGAATAAACATTCAGCGTGATGGACATTTGGCCAAAACATACCAAGTGCGCCAGATACGGGCAGTAATCTTGGGGCTTCAACAAAAGGGGTCTGAATGATGCCGAAATACGAAGTCATTCTTTATTGGAGTGAGGAAGACCAAGTCTTCGTCGCCGAAGTGCCCGAGCTCGCGGGTTGCACGGCCCATGGCGATAGCCATGAAAGCGCCCTGATCAATGTCAAAGATGCCGTCCAGCTGTGGATTGACACCGCCAAAGAGTTTGGCGACCCTGTCCCGGAACCCAAAGGCCGCCGGCTGATGTTGGCTTAGCCAACCCAAAGCCGAATCCAACCCACCCGTCCCCAACCTACCGCCACCGAGGGAAGAAAGCATGACATCATCCACCCGGAAACGCCAGCTTGGCCGGCCCGTATCCATCGTTGGAGCCGGCATGTCCAAATTCGGGGCGTTTAAGGGAAAGAGCAGCCGCGACTTGTTCACCGAGGCGTTCCAAGAACTTATGGGCAGCCTCGACCAGGGAATAGATGTACAGGAAATCGAGTGTGGCTACCTGGGCAACTATTCATCGGATCTCTTCGAAGGCCAGGGCCACACTGCTCCCATCATGGCCGATTGGCTTGGAATGACTCCCGCCCCCATCACCCGCATCGAAAACGCCTGCGCCAGCAGCGGCAGCGCCCTGCGGGAGGGGATGATGGCGATTGCCTCGGGCCTATATGACGTGGTCCTCGTGGGCGGGGTTGAGAAGATGACCAACCTGCCCACCGAAGGCGTCACCGACGTCCTCGCCACCGCCGCCGACGTTCTTTACGAAATTCCCACCGGCTTAACCTTCCCCGGCATCTACGGGGTGCTGGCCAAGGCGCACATGGACCGCTACGAGACCAGCCTGGACCACCTGTTAAAGGTGGGCATCAAGAACCACGTAAACGGGGCGTTAAACCCCAAAGCCCAGTTCAACATCAGCATCCAAGGCTTGATGGAGAGCCGTAAGGCCAGGGCCGAAGAGCGCGGGCAGCCGGTTCCAGACTGGAAAGACGAGATGGATTTCCTCAACGACACCAGGGCAAATCCATGGATCGCCTGGCCGTTGCGGTTGTACGACTGCGCTCCCATTACCGACGGCGCCGCCTGCGTGTTGCTGGTGGCTTCGGCTAGAGGGCAATTTCACCGCTAAGCCGGTGCATATAGTGGGCACGGGCCAGGCGACCGGCCGCCCCCTGCACGACGCCGATGAGCTGACCTCTTTATCGGCCGCCAAGGACGCCGCCAGTCAGGCGTACGCGATGGCCGGGATCACCCCACAGGATATCCAAATCGCCGAGGTTCACGACTGTTTCACCATAGCCGAGATCATAGCTACCGAAGACCTGGGATTCTTTGCCCCCGGAGAAGGCCCTCGGGCCGTGGATGAGGGCAGAACGTCGCGGGACGGAGACCGGCCCATCAATACCTCCGGTGGACTAAAGGCCAAGGGCCACCCGGTGGGAGCTTCGGGCGTGGGCCAGGTCATCGAAGTGTTTCACCAGTTGCGCGGCGAGCCCGGGGAGCGCCAACTCAAAAATCCAGACCTGGAACTGGGACTCACCCACAACGTGGGCGGCACCGGCGGCACCTGCGTGGTCAACATCTTCAGGCGGGGATAGGAATAAGCATGTCCGGTGAAGCAAAAGATTTTACCGCCGCTTCATTCAATGCTTTCTTGACGGGAGAAGATAACGGCGAAAAGCGCCTGATGGGGGTGCGCTGTAAGTCCTGTGGCCGCCTATCGGTGGAACCCCGGCCTATGTGCCCGTCGTGCCATGAAAAACACATGGAATGGTTTCAATTCAGCGGCAGGGGCCGCCTAAGCACCTTTACCTGCATCTCCATTGTCACCAATGCCATGGGCCAGAAAGGTTACGGCCGGGACAACCCCTGCTGCGCGGGTATCGTGACACTGGAAGAAGGGCCGCGGATCAGCGCCCGCATCCTGGGCGTGGACGGCAACAATCCCCAGGACATCAAAACGGAAACGGATGTGGTGTTAGACCTGGAAGACCTAGACCCGGAACACCCTTCCGTGGCCTTCCGCCCTGTGTGATTCATTCAGCTATCGGCTGAGCGCTGATAGCTGAATGCTGAAAGCTCGTCCCCCGCCTAATCAAAACCTCTGGTGCCTACCCAACCGGTCTCGGAAACATCAAGAATCACACCGTCGGGCCCGCCGTATTTGACCTCGACGTTGGAGTGGTGAGCGCCGGGCATGCCTACACCCAGGGCCTGGTTGATGTCGTCCCGAGGCGCGGAGTCCGCGGCCCTCATCTTTTCGGCGATCTCTTCCAGGCTCTCAACCTCGAAACCGATGTGGTGGATCCCGCTGTAAGTCTTGCCGTATTCAGGGCCGGCCACCTGGTCGTTTTGAAAGTCCAGGATGGCGAAATTGATATTTCCATCGCTAAGGTAATAACCCTTGGCGTTGGGGCTGTCTAGCTTGGCAATCTCCCGCAGGCCAAAGACCTCTTTATAGAATTTTGCAGTCGCGTCGGCATCCTGGGTGGCAATGGCGATGTGTTTGATCTGGGCCATGACTCTCCTTTTTCGTTCACGTTAACCGTGTTGATCTTGGGGTCACGATACCATTTTGGGTAGAAATCTGCCAGTCCCGGCCTTCCATAGGCTCCATGCCCTAGGCGTCTGGAATCCGCGGGCGGAACCAACGGCACGGCTTCGGGCGGTTGAAATAAGCCTGGCAGAACACGGCCATCATGGAACACCGCAGCCATGTGGCGGGCATCGGCCAAGCTCAAGTTTGACGTGGCCGAATTTAACCTCCCATGTTAGACTTAGGGGCCATCGGTACGAAATCCTGCCGTTTTTTGATTCCGTCACGGCCCCATATGCCAACCACTGACGTATCTAGGGGCTTTAATGGATAATCGGCAGGCGGGATGCGGCGGAACCAGAATCCACAGGAGGTCCACATGATGGACATCTCACACAGAATGAAGTTCGGTGTTTTCATGGCGCCCTTCCACCGGGTGGGTGAAAACCCGACCCTGGCCTTGGAGCGGGACCTGGAATTGATCCAGTGGCTGGATGTGCTGGGTTTCGATGAAGCTTACATCGGCGAACATCACAGCGCGGGCTGGGAGACCATCGCCTCGCCAGAGCTTTTCATGGCCACCGCCGCCGAGCGAACCCGCAATATACGCCTGGGCACCGGCGTCATCAGCCTCCCTTACCACCACCCGCTGATGGTCGCCAACCGAATGGTCTTGCTGGACCACCTCACGAGAGGGCGGGTCATCCTTGGCGTGGGACCCGGCGCTCTTCAATCCGATGCGCTGATGTTGGGGATAAAGCCCGAACGTCAGCGGGAGATGATGCACGAATCCTTGGACATCATCATGCGCTTGTTTACCGAAACCGAGCCAATGACATACAAGAGCGACTGGTTCGAGTTGCACGACGCGGTGTTGCAGCTACGCCCCTATCAGCAGCCCCACATCCCGGTGACGGTGGCGTCCGTGCAGTCCCCCGCCGGGGTCACCCTGGCGGGAAAGCACGGAGCTGGGGTGATCTCTCTGAGCATACCCCGGGACACTATCCGATCCACCTCACTGGGCGACCTGTGGAACATTGCCGAAGAGACGGCCGCGGAACACGGCAAGACCATGCACCGGGAGGACTGGGGTCTGGTGATGGGTTGCCACCTGGCGGAAACCCGTGAACAGGCTCTGGAAGACATACGGATAGGCGGCGCTAGGGTGGTCACCGAATATTTCGGGGAAACCCTGGGCAATCCCATCCCCGACACACCCTTCGAAAACATCGTGGACCACATGAGCGAAAACCACCAATGGATCGTTGGGACCCCCGACGATTGCATAGCCGAGATTAACCGCCTCCAGGAGATGAGCGGCGGATTCGGCACGTTCATGATCAGGGTGGAAGACTGGGCATCCCGGGAAAAGGTCAACCGCAGCTACGAGTTGTTAGCCCGCTACGTCATGCCCCAGTTTCAAGGCAGTCTCGCCGGCATCAAAACGTCCAACCAGTGGGTTAAAAACATGAAGGAAACGCTGGAGGTCAACAGGGTCGCCGGTCTGCAGAGGGCCACCGACTCCTACGACGAGGCTAGAGCGAAATCCAAGATCGGTTGAACCGTCCCCTGGGTCTAGGCAATCATGAAAATTCCCTCCCTGAAAGCAGGAGGGAATTTTCATTAATCAAAACGTCCACCGCCCGAAAATGGCAAAATTCCGAAACTAATCCCATGGAATTGCATCGAATCAATTAATATACTCTGTTATCATTGCTTTATCAGAGTACCAGACCCACTGTTAGAAACGCCGCGGGTGAAAGCCGGCGGATTTTCGCCTCTGTTCCTGGTTCAGATCATGGACCAGGTGTAGCAAAATCCCAACCTTCGGGTAAAACATCCATGCGTAAAACAAAGATAATCGCCACCATCGGCCCTAGCTCTCGAGACCCTGAAATCTTGGAACAACTCATTGACGCGGGGATGGATTGCGCCCGCCTCAACTTCTCCCATGGGACCCTGGAAGAGCACGGAGTTGTCATCGACGATATACGCCGCATCGCCAAAGAAAAGGGTAAGATCGTGGGTATCCTCCAAGACCTGGGAGGGATCAAACTTAGGCTGGGCGTGTTTGAAGGGCTTCGGCAGTTGGCCCGCGGAGATGAAATTTTCCTGGCGCCGGAGGCCGATTCCACCCGTCCCGACGTCCTACCCTTCCCCCAACCCGACGTTCTGCGCAGCTTGCGTCCTGGAAACCAGGTATTCATATCCGACGGCACTGTCCAATTGGAAGTGACCGGGTCACACGACCTGGAGGTAATGACCCTGGTCCGGAATGGCGGCATCCTGTCATCTCATAAAGGCGTCAATCTGCCCGGAGTGTCCATCGACCAGCCGGTGCTTACCCCTGAAGACGAGATTGCTTTGCAGTTTGGGGTGGGAAAAGAGGTGGATTGGGTGGCGGTGTCTTTCGTCCGCAACGCCGGCGACATACGCTACGCCAGGGAACACCTTGAGCGCGTCGGCAGCAATGCATTGGTGATGGCCAAGATGGAGCGCGCCGATGGAATCGACAACATAGACTCCATTCTTGAAGAAGTCGACGGAGTCATGGTCGCTCGAGGCGACATGGGAGTGGAAATTCCCATGGAGCGGGTCCCGATCGTGCAAAAAGAGATGGTCGCCAAAGCCAACCATGCGGCCAAGATCTCCGCCATCGCTACCCAAATGCTGCGGTCGATGGTGACCTCCCCCACCCCCACCAGGGCTGAGGTATCAGACATATCCAACGCGGTGCTCGACGGCTGCGACGCGATCCTGCTGTCCGATGAGACCGCCGTTGGCCAATACCCGGTCGAAACGGTGAGAGTAGCCGACGTGACCATTAGAGAATCGGAGAAAATCTATCCCTATTTCAAAGACCTGGACGCCCGGGGCCGCACCCAGGCCATCGCCTCCGCCGCGGGGCGTTTGGTGCGCTCGCTGGGCTCCAAGGCGATCGTCATCACCAGCACCGGCCGAGCAGCCTTCGAGTTATCTAGATACCGGCCCGACTGCGACGTGTTGGTCTTCTCTCACGACGAAGCGGTGTTAAGGCGGCTTGGTTTGGGCTGGGGACTTTATCCCGTCGGGGTCATTCCTCCGGAGAGAGACGTGGCCAAGCTGGTGTCCCTTTTGATACAGGCCTCTGTGGACTCGCAACTCGTGACAGAAGACGACCTGGTAACGATTGTTCACGGATTTTTACCCGGGGTGTCGGGAACAACCAACACCATTCAGGTTTTAGACCTGCGGGAATTCTTGGGGAGTGGAGCGGGTTAGAACCGATATGCCCCTACGAGGTCCGTATGCCCAAAGACCGACCGGGTAAAGGGGCCCGAATATTCCTGCCGACGTGCTAAGTGCCTCCCCAAAAAATGGTTCGACAAGCTACCTCGAACGGAGGAAGCTCTTCCGGCCAGTTCGTCCTGAGCCTGTCGAAGGATCTCCACTTTGGGGTACACGGTATCGGGACAGCAACAAATACTAGGCTGCCACCTCGGACGACCGGCGCAGGCTGGTGCTGCCCATCAGATAACGGTCCACCCCTTCAGCCAGATCACGGCCCTCGGCGATGGCCCACACCACCAAAGATTGCCCCCGGGCGGCGTCCCCCGCGGCGAAAACCCCTGGAACGCTGGTCATCTTGTCTTGGTCCACCTTGATGTTGCCCCTGGGATCCAACTCCACGCCCAAATCGGTGATCATTCCCTCATGCTGGGGATGAAGGAAGCCCATGGCCAACAGCACCAGATCGGCCTCGATCACGAAGCCGCTGCCCGGCTTTTCATCCATGGCAGGGCGCCCATTTTTGTCCGGAGCGCCCCAGTCGACCCTTACCGCGTTCAAACTATTGACATGGCCATTCTCGCCAGAAAATGACTTGGTCAGCACGTTATAGTCACGAATCCCACCCTCTTCGTGGGCCGGAGACGAACGGAGGGTCATGGGCCATTGGGGCCAGGGATTGTTGGTGCTACGGTTGGCGGGAGGCTCAGGCAACAATTCCAGTTGATAGACCACCTCCGCCCCTTGGCGGTGGGCCGTGCCCAGGCAGTCGGCGCCGGTGTCTCCGCCACCTAAGATCACCACCGTTTTACCCTGGGCGGTGATCCGGTCCTCCGGTGGGAAGATCTGGCCGGCCAGCACCCGGTTTTGTTGGGTCAAATACTCCATGGCCAGGTGAACGCCTTTCAACTCTCGCCCCGGCACTTCCAGCCCTCGGGCTTCGGTGGAACCACAGGTGAGGCACACGGCTTCAAAATCGTTCAACAGATCGGCAACGGGGAGATCCACGCCGACATTTACTCCGGTTCGGAAGGTGATGCCCTCTTCGGTCAACAAATCCAGCCGCCGCCGCAGCACCTGTTTATCCAATTTAAAGTCGGGTATCCCCAAGGCCAGCAAGCCGCCTATGTATTCGTCCCGCTCAAACACGGTTACCGAGTGCCCAGCCCGGTTAAGCTGCTGAGCGGCGGCCAATCCCGCCGGACCAGACCCTACCACCGCCACCTTTTTCTTGGTGCGGAGCTTCGGCGGCTCAGCCTTGATCAGTCCCGATTCAAAGCCGCGGTCGGCAATCTCTTTTTCGATGTATTCAATGGTGACCGGGTCTGAATTGATGCTGAGCACGCAGGAAGCTTCGCACGGAGCCGGACAGATGCGGCCGGTGAATTCCGGGAAGTTATTAGTCGACAACAAGATTTCCAGGGCCTTGGCCCAATCGCCCAGATAAACCTGATGGTTGAAGTCAGGAATCACATTGCCAAGGGGACAGCCCATGTGGCAGAAGGGAACCGCGCAGTCCATGCAGCGGCTGCCTTGTTCCCGCGAATGATCCTCGGGCCAAGCCAGGTAGACTTCCCGGTAGTCTGATTTCCTTTCGTCTACCGGTCTCCGTTCGGGCGGCTTGCGCCCGGAATCCATAAATCCATCGGGTTTACCCATGCTGAACGGTTTCCGGTGCTCTGTTCTCTTCTCGCTCCGCCAAAATTCTTCTGTAGTCCCGGGGCATGACCTTTTTGAATTGGGGCAGTGCCCGGTCCCAATCGTCCAATATCGCTTTAGCCGGTCCGCTGCCTGTGTACTCCAGATGCTTTTCTATCATCACGCGTAGGGTGGCGATGTCATCAGGGTCCAACACCGGTTCCAAGTCCGCCAGGCCGGGGTTGAAGCGTATCTCAAAGTCTCCATCCGGGTCGTAAACGAAGGCTATTCCACCGCTCATACCGGCGCCAAAGTTACGGCCCGTGTTACCCAAAACCACCACGACACCGTTGGTCATGTATTCGCAACCATGGTCTCCAACGCCCTCAACGACAGCGTGGACGCCGGAGTTTCGCACGCAGAACCGTTCGCCGGCCAAACCACGAATGAATACTTCACCGCCGGTGGCGCCGTACATAGCCACGTTTCCGATGATGATGTTCTCTTCAGGGACAAAGGTAGCGTCAGGGGATGGACGAACTACTATTCGGCCGCCGCCGATACCCTTTCCCATGTAGTCGTTTGCATCGCCTTCCAGATACAGGGCGATTCCCTTGGCCAGGAATGCGCCAAAGCTCTGGCCCGCCGACCCGGTCAGGTAGATCTTGATGGTATCGAGGGGCAAGCCCTCTTCGCCGTACTTCTTGGCCACCCGGCCGCTGAGCATGGCGCCCACGGTGCGGTTGGAGTTGTGGACCGGCAGCTTTATTTCCACCCGCTCTTGACGTTCCAACGCCGGTTGAGACAGGGTGATCAGCTGGCGGTCCAGCGCCCGGTCCAGACCGTGATCCTGGTCCCGGCATTGGTATACCGGCGCACCATCGGTACTCGATTGGTGATACAAAAGACGTGAGAGATCTATGCCCTCGGTTTTCCACTGGCCGATGGCCTCGCGGGGGTCCAGCAGGTCCACCCGGCCGATCATATCATTCACCGTGCGGAAGCCCAATTCGGCCATTATTTGCCGCATCTCCTGGGCCACGAATATAAAGTAATTGACCACGTGTTCTGGTTTGCCGGCAAATAGCTTTCGCAATTCCGGGTCCTGGGTGGCGATGCCCACAGAGCAAGTTCCCAAATGACACTTGCGCAGCATTATGCAACCCATCACAACCAAGGCGCCGGTGGCATACCCATATTCCTCAGCGCCCAACAATGTCGCGATAACGGCGTCGCGGCCGGTTTTTAACTGGCCGTCGGCCTGGACGACGATACGGCTGCGTAACCCGTTGGCCACCAACACCTGCTGGGTCTCGGCGATACCAAGTTCCCAGGGCAGCCCGGCATATTTTATCGACGTTTCCGGTGAATTTCCGGTGCCGCCGTCGTGGCCGCTGATCAGCACCACGTCGGCATGGCCTTTGGAAACCCCGGCGGCGATGGTCCCAACCCCAACCTCGGCTACCAGTTTGACGTGGATCCGGGCCGCGGGATTGATGTTTTTCAAGTCGTGGATAAGCTGGGCCAGGTCCTCGATCGAATAGATGTCGTGGTGGGGTGGCGGCGAGATAAGTTCAACACCCGGTGTGGTGCGGCGCACCCAGCCGATGTACTCATCGATCTTGTTGCCCGAGAGCTGCCCGCCCTCACCCGGCTTAGAGCCCTGGGCCATCTTTATCTGCAAATCGGTGGCGTTGACCAGATAGTTCGGCGTGACGCCAAAGCGGCCCGACGCCACCTGTTTGACCGAACTGCTGCGAGAATCGCCGTTGGGGTCCTTTGTGTACCGGTGGAAGTCCTCTCCGCCCTCGCCGGTGTTGCTGCGCGCGCCCAAACGGTTCATGGCAATGCCCATGGTCTCGTGGGCTTCCCTGCTGATAGAGCCCAGGGAGATCGCACCGGTGGCAAACCGCTTCACGATCTTAGAAACAGGCTCCACTTCTTCCAAGGGAACCGAAGGTTGGACCTTCTTGAATTCCAGCAGACCACGTAGAGTTGCCAGGCGGCGGCTCTGGTCATTGGTGAGCCGGGCGAACTCTTGGTAAGCTTCCCAATCGTTAGTCCGGGTGGCGAATTGAAGTTTGCTGATGGCGTCCGGGTTCCACTGGTGGTGCTCCCCATCTCGCCGCCACTGGTAAAATCCGCCCGTCTCCAAATCCCGCTCTCCGGACGGGATATCTTGTGAAAAGGCCCGTTCGTGGCGATAAAGGGATTCTTTCTCCAGGGCATCCACGCCGATTCCGCCGATCTTGGAGGGTGTCCACGTGAAGTACTGGCCGATCAACTCATCGTTGAGGCCAACGGCCTCAAAGATCTGCGCGCCCCGGTAACCCTGCAAAGTGGAAATGCCCATTTTGGACATGACCTTCAAAACACCCTTTTCAGCGGCCTTGATCAGGTTCCTCTGGGCGTAATCAGGCGGCGTATCGTCGAACAGGCCCGCCTCCGCCATTTGCCGCACCGATGCCAACGCCAGATACGGGTTGATGGCCCCCGCTCCGTAGCCGATAAGAAGCGAGAAATGGTGCACTTCTCTGGGTTCACCCGATTCCACCACCAACCCCACCTTGGTGCGCGTGCCTTCCCGAATGAGGTGGTGATGCACCGCCGCGGTGGCCAGCAGACTTGGTATGGGGGCATGAGACGAATCCACCCCCCGGTCCGAAAGAACGATGATGCAGTACCCGTGGGCAATGGCCTGAGATGCCTTGACGCACAGGTCCTCCAGCGCCTTTACCAGAGAACCGGTTGTGGCCGGAAATAATGTCGAAAGGGTGACCGACCTGATCTGGCCGGCGTTGATCTGCTTGATCTTCGCCAGGTCTTCATCGCTGATGATGGGTGATTTGAGCCTTAGCTGATTGCAGTGTAATGGCGATTCCTCAAAGAGGTTCTGCTCACAGCCAATGAACGCAGCCAGGGAGGTGACCAACTCCTCACGTATGGCGTCCAGCGGAGGGTTGCTCACCTGGGCGAACAACTGCTTGAAATAATTGAATAGCATATGGTTCTGGTCAGAAAGAACGGCCAACGGGGCATCGTTGCCCATGGACCCCACCGCTTCGGCTCCATTTATGGCCATTGGAGTGGTGAGCATTTGCAGTTCTTCTATGGTGTAGCCAAAGGTCCTTTGAAGCTGTTTGATGCCCGGTTTCTCGCCCGGTTGTTGAACGCTGGCTGCCTGCCCATTGGACGCCTGGCCATTGATAGAATAGGCGGCCGCCGCCGGCAAATCATCCAAAGACACTTTGTTTTCTTTCAGCCACTGGCCGTACGGATTCCGGATGGCCAGGTCGTGCTTTAGCTCTTCGTCTCCGATGATCCGGCCTTTCTCTAGATTGACCAGGAACATACGCCCAGGCTGAAGACGGCCTTTCTCCTTCACCTGGTCCGGTGGAACTTCTAAAACCCCGGTCTCCGACGCCATGATCAGCCTGTCGTCCTTGGTCACGGTGTAGCGAAAGGGTCTCAGGCCGTTGCGGTCCAGCAGAGCGCAGATGCTGCTGCCGTCGGTGGAAACGATCATGGCCGGCCCATCCCACGGCTCCATCAGGCAAGAGTGGTATTCGTAGAAATCCTTCTTTTCCTGCGGCATGGTCTCATGCTGTTCCCAAGCCTCGGGAATCATCATGGCCATGGCATGGTCCAAGTCCCGCCCGGTCATCAGCAACAATTCCAACGCGTTGTCGAAAGACGCCGTGTCGCTGGCGCCAGGAGTCATCACGGGGGGAATCTTGACCATATCATCGCCAAAGAATGGCGACTCAAACTGAGCCTCCCTGGCGTGCATCCAGTTGAGGTTCCCTCTCAAGGTGTTGATCTCACCGTTGTGGGCTAGGTACCGGTACGGGTGAGCTAGTTTCCAATGTCCCAGGGTGTTGGTGCTGAATCTGGAATGAACCAGGGCAAAAGCGCTGACCAGCGTTTCATCTGCCAGGTCCATGTAAAACCCTGATACCTGGTGGGCCAGCAGCAGGCCTTTGTAGACAATGGTGTGGCAGGACATGCTGCACACGTAGAAGTAGTCGGAGTCTTCCTCGGTCAACCCAATACCAGATATCGAATGTTCAATGGTCTTGCGGACTAGGTAGAGCTTGCGCTCCATCTGTTTCGAGTCCATCATTTGCCCTTGGCCCTTTCCAATGAACACCTGGCGGATAACGGGGCACAACGTATTCGCGTCTCGGCCTAGCTTACTGTGGTCCACCGGCACGTCGCGCCAACCCAGTAGCTCTAGACCAGCCTCGGCAATAGAATCTTCCACCAATCTGTGGCCAGCGGCGCTGGCATCAGGACGAGGGGGAAGAAAGATCATGCCCACGCCGTATTCGCCCGCCGCTGGCAGGTTTATTCCCAGCTTGCTCAATTCTCTGTGGAACAACTGATGAGGCATCTGAATCAGGATCCCGGCCCCGTCTCCGGTCTCCGGGTCCCGCCCGGCTGCTCCGCGATGGCCCAGGTTTACCAGAACTTGAAGCCCCTCTTCAATGATCTTGTGGGATTTTTCTCCCAGGATATTGGCAACGACTCCTACGCCGCAGGCGTCATGCTCACGCTCCGGCGAATATAAACCGAACTTGGCCAACTCTTTTAATTTTTGAATTGGATTCATAGCCTGGACCGGATTGACTGGATTTGCGTAACTGGATTTTGGTAACTGGATTTGCGTGAAGAAGCCGAAAAAGCCGGCTGGCCCCGGCTGAGGGGAAATTCCAAACTACCCTTGGCCTGGAACGGTAAAAATCACATGACCTAGGCTCGAAATAGACATCCCAAAGCCGGGCTGCCCATAGTTTGTTAAATGTATCACAAATGCTTTAGGTTAGGAAGAGATTATACCGCTATCCCCCGAACCTGGGTAGACCCTCGAGGATATTTAGGTGTTTAAAGAAAAATCTGGCGGCCTTCAGACTGCCTCATTGATAATGAACACGACACATCATCGCAACCAATCTCTGTGGGAACCA
>DAOUHE010000294.1:0-4023 GCA_034428715.1 Dehalococcoidia bacterium
GAACACCGGGGTGTTGCCTTCGTCGTAGCGGCACACCTTCATCCCCCGGTGCCTGCACGAGTTTAGAAATACGTGAATCTCCCCCAGCCGGTCCCGGCACAATATCACCGATTCCTCACCCATGCAGGAGACGAAGTAGTCGCCGGGTTTGGACACCTGGCTTTCGTGGCCCACGAACAGCCAGCAACGGGCAAAGACCTGCTCCTGCTCCTGGTGGTAGATCTCGTCGTTGACGAAGATCTCGCGGCTGATATGGCCTGCTCTTAGGTCGACCAAATCGTCCGAGTAACGTAAGCTGGCGCCGGTGGCTAAAGCCATCTCAATCCCCCATAGGCGAGTGATGAAACCCAACATGACCGTCGGTGCGGGGAGTGTAATTAGGTTCATATTTTAGTGTCAACTGGGCCGAGTTGGCAATTTCCAGGTATCCATTAGGAATCCTCGTCGGACGCAGTCCAACGGTTGACGCTGTATGGGGCTGCTAATACAATCCCCGCGTTCGTATAAGACCATAATAGACTTTAGGCAATCCCGGTCTTGCGGGTGAGGCAAAAAGGGAGACGAAATGAGACTAACTGGAAAGACGGCGCTGGTGACCGGCACCAGTCCGAATATATGCGGCGGCATCGCCGAAGCGCTGGCCGATGAAGAAGCCAACATCGTATGCGTTGACCTGAATCCGGATTACGCCCGGCGGTGCGCCGAGGCGATAAATGACCGGGGCGGCAAGGCCATCGGGTTGGTATGCGATGTCACCGACGAGGAACAGGTCCGGGCTACTTTGGATCGGGCCGTGGCCGAATTTCAGGGGGTGGATATCCTGGTCAATGGGGCTGTGTTGTTCAACCGCAAGGGCGTGCTGGGCATGCCCATGAACGAATGGCGGTCCCAGTTGGACGTCATCCTGACCGGCGCCTTCCTTTTCACCAAGCATGTGGCCCAGCAAATGATCGGCCAGGGCCGGCAGGGCTGCGTGATCAACATCATCTCTTCGGCGGGACACCAGGGAGAGCCGGGCAACGTGGGTTACGGAACGGGTAAAGGCGGACTGCTTAACTTCACCCGGTCCGTGGCCATGGAACTGGCCGAGCACGGGATCCGGGTGAACAGCCTGACCCCCACCGCCACCGATCCGGCCGAAGGGATTGAACGCGCCGAGAGATGGGGCGTCGAGTGGCCAGGACCGCGGCTTGGAGAACGGAGACGGGGGATGCTGCCCAACGCTGATAAGGGGTTGCCAACCCAGAAGCGGCCCAGTCCCAGACACTATGGCAAGGCGGCGGTCTTCCTCGCTTCGGACGACGCTGAAATGATCACCGGCTTCGACCTGCGGGTGGATGCCGGAGCAATATCCCGTTATTGGCTGTGGGATCCCGGCGCGGCGGAGTAGGCGCCCCTGGCATGCTCTCTGGAGTTGTAGGCGGGGACTATGCTCCTATCGGGGTTTCTTTTGTCGCGAAAGTATCCCCTATTCTGATTAATATCCCTCGTTGGAAAAGTCCGATGCGGGCCATGGCGATTTCATCGTAAGAATAGCCCTCCCCTAGCAGTATCCGCACCGGGGTGAGCCGGGTATTGCCCGTCTCTCGAAACGCCGACTCTATTTCTTCCATACGGCTTGGGGGAGGCATGAGGTATTCAACATCCAAATCCTGGCCCACCGCGACAAGGCGCGCTATATGGCCTACGACGGTTCGGCTCTTGCAGCCTCGAAGTTCGGCAATGGCGCCGATGGAACGTTTCTGGGAAACCAATTGCTTGGTCTCATCTAGAGTCAAGCTCATCCGGGGGCCGGGTTTTCTTTCGCGCCGGACCCGTGGTTCAATGGCCAGTTCCACCAATCCGTTCGCGGATGCGTACTCCCGGATCACCTGCGAAAATGGCTCGCTGAACTCCTCCAGCTTGACGCTTCCAACCCCGGAGATCCTCGAGAAGCTTTCCCGGCTCTGGGGGAGATGCGCCACCATTTGCCGCAACGGTACGTCGCCGAATATCACGTAAGCCGGCACCCCACGCTCGTCGGCCAGGGTCTTTCGCAGGGCTCTCAGCTCCTGAAATAGGTCTGGATTTTCCGGCATGTCTGTCGCGACATATTCAGGGCTGTCTTCCGCGAATCTATCGGAATCTATCTCAGAAGATGTCTCTTGCCTGGTGAGTGTTAGTGGCGCGCGGCTCTTAAGGAAATCCCGTCCGTTCCGAGTTGCGGTCAGGATAGGGAATTTACCGCTGTCTCTGGCAATCAAGTCTTTGGCCACCATGCCGTCGATCAGTTCGTCGAGGGCTTGGGCAGAATGGTCTGCGGCGATCCCAAAAACCGTCAGTTGGTCATGTTCCCGGTTTTTTACCTGCTTGGTGGTGGCGCCACGAAGAACGTCCGTTACATGACGCGCACCAAACCGCTCTCCGGTCCGGATGACAGCCGATAGGATCTTCTGGGCGATCTCGGTGGCGTCGAATTCTTCTCGTGGAGTGGAGCAAATATCGCATCCGCCGCAGTTTTCCCCTTCCCATGGATCCCCAAAATACTCCATGAGGTGCTTGCGGCGGCAGGTCTGGAGCTTGCAGTATTCGACCATCAAGGCCAGCTTTCGTTGGGCCTCCTCACGCTCTTGAGCATCTTCGATCTGATTGATGAAATAGTCCTGCTTGGACTTATCGCTATAAGAATAGTAAAGGACGCAATCGCTGGGCAACCCGTCGCGCCCGGCCCGGCCGGTCTCCTGGTAGTACCCTTCCAAGGTTTTTGGCAGATCGTAGTGGACCACTAGGCGGACATCGGGCTTATCGATCCCCATCCCGAAGGCGATGGTGGCGACGATGATGGGGGTCTCGCCCCGGATAAACTTTTCTTGGGCATCTTGGCGTACAGACCGCTCCAGGCCCGCATGGTAGGCCAGCGCCTTGAAACCACGGCCGCATAGGTCGTCCGCCATGTCCTCAGTGCCCTTGCGGGAGGCGCGGTAAATGATGGCCGACTCGCCATCATGGCTTTTTATCAGGCATTGCAAATTCCGGAAGGAATCTCGATTCTTGGTCTGAACCGTGTATTGGAGGTTGGGGCGGTCGAGGCCCGAGATGAAAATCTGCGGCTCTTTAAGGCCAAGCTGGGCAACTATGTCTTGGCGCACCGGACCGGTGGCCGTAGCGGTTAGCGCGATGATCGGGACTTGGGGGAAATCATGGCGCAGGGATTTAAGGTTGCGGTATTCGGGCCGAAAATCGTGGCCCCATTCCGATATACAGTGAGCCTCGTCAATGGCGAAGAGGCTCAGGTCCAATGTCCGCAAAAATTCCTTGAACCCGGTCAAAGCCAGACGTTCCGGCGCCAGGTAGAGAATCTTCAGGGAACCATTCTGGGCCTGGGATTGGACACGGGCCATATCCTTGGCGGCCAGGGTGCTATTGACAAAGGCGGCCGGAATGCCGTTGGCCTTAAGGCTGTCTACCTGGTCCTTCATCAAAGCGATGAGCGGGGAGACCACCACGGTCAAGCCATCAAAGCACACGGCCGGCAGCTGGTAACACAGGGATTTTCCTCCGCCGGTGGGCATCACCACCAGGGAGTCTTTTTGGCCGAGCACCCGCCCGACGA
This sequence comes from Dehalococcoidia bacterium, assembly GCA_034428715.1. GTDB lineage: Bacteria > Chloroflexota > Dehalococcoidia > Lucifugimonadales > UBA3495 > Io17-Chloro-G2. The sequence continues at coordinate 3,593 of DAOUHE010000294.1, forward strand.
TCTCCTCCTGCAAAGGGAGGAAAGCGTCAAAACCGAAGTGGGATTTTAGGAGGTCAAGGGCCTGCATTGGGCTATGCTAACTCCGTGTATACAGCCGTTCAATACCCGTTTGTCAGCAATCGATTTCCGTCGCGCGAGGGTGAGAACCTACCGGCCCTGCCACACCGGAGCGCACTTCTTCCATCATTGAGGTTGACGGCAAATATACGATACCATGGTATTAAAGGGTCGCATTATGGCCAAGAATACATTGATTACATGCTCAAAAGAAATTCTCGGTGGCACCGCTGTCTTCAAGGGCACTAGTATTACAACGACGCTTCCTAAATTTGGTCAGTTTTTGGCCGGAAATCGCTTCGCGGAAACCAAGGATACAAAGCTGTCAAGCGCATGGGCAGGCCGCCATGGAGAGGTGCCCAAGGCCCCTTTCT
>DAOUHE010000295.1:0-2089 GCA_034428715.1 Dehalococcoidia bacterium
TACCCCCCTTCTGTCCACTCAACGGCGCGGGGCTAGCCAATCCAGCCCCACTCTCGGAACCACACTCGCCTGACCGTTGGTGAGTATAGCGGATTCTGATAATCAAGGGGGGCGTGCGCAACTACGCCGCAGCGTTGGGGGCAGCCCTGCTATAGCGCCAACCTAAACCTGAGCACGAAGGTTCTCGATTTTGTCCAGTTTGGTGGGCCCGACTTGACGGTAGACAGTACTATCTTCGAGATGTGGATGGAATTGTGAGTTTACTGAATTCACTGCATCGGGCTTTACAATGGACTTGAGCCCTGTTGCCGCTTGTCGCAGGTCCCCCAAACCAACTGTGCCAGGTTCTAGAACTTGGTCAATTACCTTGCACTGTCATCGGGCCAGTTAGACGGAGCATATGTATTCGGTCCCGGGTTGCGCCAAAAGAAAACCACCTCGGAAATCACTTCCGTCTGGCTACGCCCCTTTAATGGCCCCCAGACAAGCAATGTGTAGATACCGTCCCCATGTTCGTCGAGCAGTTTCCCGAGGTCGGCTCGCAAAGAAAAGCTGCTGTCACTGACTTCCCAACTCTCAGCAGTAATCCATTGAAAGGTTATGGTCTTGGGCATAAAGATGGTATTGGCCGCCCGAGCCCAGAGGGTTTGAGCCTCGGAGGCAGACCGGGGCGGACTGGCGTCCGGCGAAACTTCATAGGGGTCTGGGCACGGCGTGTAGGTCGTAGTTCCCGGGTGAGTTGGCCAAAACCGGTTTCCCGTCAACGGTTCCCTTAAGCTGGCGACCACAACCCCGGTAGTGTAGCAGTATGTGCGCGCCAGCTGTCCGACGTTCAATGGACGGGCTGGAGGATCAAAGTATATCTGCACGGACAGATCCCGGGCTTTACTGAACTGCACACCGTTCTTGCCCTGGCCGTTTAGGGTCAGGATGCCGTTCTCAAGGGATGGAGGTGAACTGTAGGTAACGTATTCACCCTCGAAATGGTGGAATTGGACTTCGTTGAACCTGTCCCAAGCGATACCGATGTTCACCTTGTGGTGTAGTGGGTCCAGCAAGTTTCTCCGATGCCCAGGGCTTCTCGTCCAACCAGCAATGGCTTCTTCAATTTCCTTCCTTATGCTGGCAACAGGAGCAATCCAGTCTGAGGCTTTGTAGCAATAGTCCAATCCATGACCGTTCTCCCCGTTGCTCTGATACCCGCCGGCCAAGCTGTACCGATGATATGGCTTCAACCCGTCCATCCCCCAGTGGCTGGAGAAACAGTTGGCCAGGGCGGATTCGGCGTGCAGCTGGGCGGCGTTGTTCGTTCCCAATACCAAAGGCCTGACGCCGGCCTTCTTGCGTTCGGCATTGATTAGGGTCAAGGTGTATTCCTTCTCTGCCAGATGCCTCCGGTGGGGCGGCAGTATCGGGTTCGGAGTGGGTGTGATAGTGGAAGAAGGAGTTGGTGAGGGAGTTGCAGTTCTACGCGGCGAGGCTATGGGCGTGACCATGAGTTGAGAGGGAACCGCCATCCCTGTTGCCACTGGAGTGTGTGGTACAGGTAGCTGTCCCCCTGCCGGAAGAGTGGGCTGTGGAAATATTGTTGAACGGGAAACAGGGGGCGGGGCTTGCTGCATGGCTGGCGTTAGCTTCAGCGTCGGTGGCATGTGTCCGACGGGAGCACTCGGAGCGGCGGCAAAACTTCCCGCCGATTCCTCCCTTGGTGGAGTGCGGGCGGTCTCCAACACGCTACTCCCATCGTTACTTTCTCGGGCCGCTCCGGTGTCCAAAAACCGTTGTACCAGCCCGAGACGTAACTGAACCATAGCAGACTAACTACCAAGGCAACAAAGAAGCCAATCTTCCACGGTCGTTGCCGGCGCCTAACAGCTCGATCATGACGACCGCCCTTGGGCCGCTGGTGATGGGTGTGGAACGACCAGTTGTGGAAATGAGTCTAGGGCATTATGCACCACCACTAGTACTCAGTCAACTTGGTTTTGGGATTTGTTTAAGAAAGGGGCCAATTGAGCTATCCTGCCTGGTGGGAAGTGTTGATGGCGGGGGTGGCAATGATGGTCAGGGACAAATACGCGGTGCGGCT
>DAOUHE010000296.1:0-4998 GCA_034428715.1 Dehalococcoidia bacterium
ACGTATTCCAGTGTGATATGGCATGGTAGTCCGCGTAATCAGTTGCAACACCCACTATTTCATCGATAATCGACGTTAAGAAAACGACGGCTTGGGGAGAATCGGGGTTTCCGGCCAGACTTCTAGAAGCATATAATACCTACCGGAAGAGCAAAATTCCCCCATCCCAAACACCGGAACGGCCAAAAACAGGCAGGACAAAGGCCCCGCACAAGGAGAAAATCCTTCACAGCCCTGAAACCCGAAGAGCAGAATTGGGCCATCAAAGAGTCCTTGATACAAGGGGCTGAGTTGGTGATCCTGGAGTCGTTCCCACCCCAGTATCAGATGAAGGTAACCTCCACACTACCTAGAGGCAGCGAGTGCTCGAAGGTTAACGGATACGACGTCACCCGTCCCCTTGCCAACACCATGAGGTATCGGTTACCCACATCGAGGCACCGAAGGACATCGTTGATTGCACCGAGGACCTTCCGTTGGTGGAAACCAATGTGTCTCTGGGGATCAACTTCGAATCAGGCGAAGAATACACCGTGATAATCAACGGCCAGGTCACCGAGATATTCACGGCGCAGTAAAATGATTTCGGCTACAATTCAAGTCGTCGGGAACACGTCAAAGCGGCGGGATTACGTCAACGCTGATCCCGCCGCCTTGATGTTCATATCCCGGCGATCACGTGATGTCCTAGGAGGAGAAACTGTTTAAATTAATCACCTGGCCAATAGGCCTGATCTTTAAACTGCTCCGGCTCCCTTTCACGATCATGGGCTGCATCGCCAAGTTGGGTTGCATGATCCTGGTGGCGGGCGTTGTGGCGGTGATCGTCGCGATCTGGTTCTATACCCAATGGATTCCTTGGCTCCCATAGGCCCACGGTATGTTTCGAGGAATGGTGAATCCCGGCGAATTAGCGAGCTACCCGCTGACCTTGGTCATATTTGGCTGTATAGCCGCATTTGGAACGTCGATGCCGGCATATGCCCATAAGGTGAGTATCTTGGGAGGGGTCAAGGGCTGGGTTTCTGGCGTGGGGTTGGGTTGTGGCCGGGTCAAAGGCACATTGGCGTTGCGGTGTACCGCGTCACCTTCCATGGCCACCCTGCGGATGGCATCAGCCGGGCGGGTCCTCTTGGAGGGAGCAAAACCCCATTGATAAGCAAGCTTCTTATCCTTCAGCAACTCTTCTTGGATGAAACAGACCTCGTCGTCGGAAATGTCCCCGCCCCAACCGGGCCCCAACAACCTATCATCGAACATCCCAGCCCCCCATCGCCCGCTCAAGGTCCGGTGCCCCTCGCCTGATACATCCCTGATTATATTGGATTCCAGCCGGTGCAAAACGGCGCGGTTCCCAAGGCTAGCAGAATCTCAACCGGTCACGCCGTCATGGATAAGCGAATATCTCGTCGGAAGCCAAAGCCTGATGAGAAGCTTAATGGTTGGCGATGGAAACGACAAGCGGTTGGGTGGTTTATCACTTTTTCAACTCAGTGACCTAGCTAAGGGCGAATTCTCACGAAAATCCTACAAAAACCAAATCAGCCAGGTAATCATTGATACGTGGGAACAATTCTCGGATGATATGGTCACGGGAAGCTAAAGCTTTAGGTCCCGCCGCCGGAATCCCAGGTAGCCTACGCCCATTAGGATGGCGCACGCCGACAGGAGAACGGCCGCGTGCGCGGGGTTCAAGCCGTTTGCCAACGGGTCGGCGGCATTGTAGTAAAAGAAAGGCGATAACCATTTTGCCGGCTGCATGAAGCCCACGATCCCACTGGCGGCATTCAAAAAGTACGTACCCACACCAACGGCCGCGGCCACGGCCACGCTGGCGCCCCGGCTGCCGGTGAAGCAACCTGCCGTGAATGCCACGGCGCCAAAGGTGATGCCCAGCAGCATCACACTGAAGGTGATGGCGGCAATACGAAGAACGCTGACGTCCATGCCAACGGCGAGGGCACCAACCACCAGCACTACCCAGAGCACCAGGGCCAGGACAATTGCTGTAGTGATCATAGCCGCGAATTTTTGGGTCACCAGCTTCCCCCGAGAGATGGGCTCCGTCAACAAGATCTCGAGAGTACCCCGGCCCTCCTCACCGGCGATCGCGCCACTCCCCAGTATCACCCCATGAATCACGAACAAAAGCGGAGCCATGAACGCGAAGAGCTCTGCGTTCAAAAAGCCCACAGCGGAAGTTATGTCTGTAGTTTCAGTAAAGCCGAATAAAGCCTTCAGGTTTTCGGGGTACGATTCCAGCAAATTGTTGAGATCATCGTTGCCTTGTATGCTGGGAAAGATCGCCATGATCAGCGCCCCGGTCAGACCGAGGCCCAAAGTCCACCAGATCGTGGCCCACCGCTCGTCGCGCAAGCTCTTGAAGTACACATTATGTAACATCGGCTTGCGTGTCTTCCCCATAATATGCCAGGAAAATCTCCTCCAAATTGGGCTCATGGGTCTTGAGATTGATTACTGTGTAACGAGCTGCCGCTTTGATCAGCCGGTCCAGCCCCCCGGCCACGTCACAGAATAGAGTGTTGCCCTCTACCTGGAGGTTGCTGACTCCATCGAGGCGGGCGAATTCCTCATTTGGAACTGTGCCGGCGAATTCGATCTCCAATCTACGGACCGCTCGCGATTTGAGGCTTTCGATCTCCTCCACGGCGACCAACCGGCCCTGGCGAATGATGCCGACCCGGTCGGCAAGCTGTTCCACTTCAGGCAGGAAATGGGAGGAAAGGAAAACCGTTTTACCTTCTCGCTTTGCTTCCCGCACGATCTTCTCAAACTCGGCCTGCATCAGCGGGTCCAGGCCGCTGGTGGGCTCATCGAGGATAAGAATTTGGGGCTCGTGCATGAAGGCGCGGATCACGGCGAGTTTCTGCTTGTTGCCGCGAGAGAGGGCGCCGATGGGCCGCGAGAGGTCGCATTGGAGCCGATCCGCCAGAGTAGTTACCTTGGACCATCGAACACCACCCCGAATGCTGGCCAGGTAGGTTAGGAAGTCATGGCCTGAGAGGTTGCCATACAGGGAGGGATCGCTGGGTATATAGCCAATTGAACGCCGCAACGCCAGCGAGTCTGCCTGCGCGTCCAGCCCCAGAACCGTCGCATTACCCCGAGTTGGCCGGATCAAGTCCAACAGCATGCGGATGGTGGTAGTCTTACCCGCTCCGTTGGGCCCCAAATACCCAAAGACCTCGCCAGACCTGACCTCCAAATCCAGACCGGCAACGCCCAGATGCTTGCCGTAGTACTTGGTAAGCCCGTCAAGCCGGATAACGGTTTCCATTCCCTTCCTACACCCGCGGGTGACTCGTAAATCTCATTCGCCGTGGAGTTGACCCTCTGGTCCACCACCGTGATTCAGGAAACGAGTTCCGGGTTCAAATGGTCGACGCGGTTTAGGTGCTGGACATTTATTCGCTTACTCCCGTCAATGCGCATACGGGAAATCGAAGTGTTGTGATGGCGGTAGAAGACCGGTCCTTCCGGTGGCGTGCCGAACAACGCGTTTAATAGAGCGTTCATAAATCCACCATGGGTGATCATGGCGACCCTCGCTTCTTCTGCCGTTTCCCGGGCCGCCATTTCCCGGAGCTCAACCGCTACCCTGGCGGCCCGTGCCCACAGTGATGGCGGATCTTCATGGTCCCGGTTCCACCAACCGGTCTCGCCGATGCCAGAAGGCAGATCGTAGCCGGGGAATTCGGCCAGAATCTCGGACCTGGTTCTTCCTGGATAGCCCACCCGCCCCTCATCGCCACCATGGTCCAAGAACATCCCACCTTCTTCATGGATATCCACCCATATCTGAGGCGCCAACCCCAACGACCGGGCTACCGGCTGAACAGTTTGCAAGCTACGGTACATGGGGCTGGAAAACAACGACGTGATGCCAAAGCCCCGGCGCACGTGAAACTTGGTGTTGGTGGTCAAGTCGGCCGAAAGATCGTGGGTCTCCCCACCGGCGAGGAATTCGGCGAGAATTTCCGCTTGCCGTTTGCCAAGATCTGTCAGCGGCGGGTCTACTTCGCGGTCCCGAATATTTGGGAGTGCATTATTCGCCGACTGACCATGCCGAATGATAAAAAGTTCCATAAGGCTTCCTCTTGATATTGTTGAGCGAGGGCGCGGGTTGGCCGGCCGCAGCTGCATCTTTAAGGGCGGCCGCAGACATTCCGGGCGATAATTCGTGGACAGTAACTATAAGAAGTTAGCCCCACCGGGTTTGGTGTGGCCAAAATTGGAATCAAGAGAAGTTGGCGCCGGGGGCGGGAATCGACTCGGCACCCCCGAGAAAGTAGCGTAATTTAAGCCTGATTTTAGTTGTTTTAGATTGTCCGCCAACGTCCATTCCGTGGCTAATTAGACCATGCCCATTCCACCAATGTCCACCGTACCATGCCGGTATCATTAGTCGTGGCTGTGGAGATAGCTTGCTCAGTTACGGCGGCAAGGTCTCAGACAAGCAGTGTTCGTCTTGACTGGAAGATACCCTGGCGGGGGAAACGTACTGATGGCGCCTATCCCCGGCCTGAACATCGATAGTAGATTCAATGTGGTGTTGGCAGGTGGGTCCAAAAGGGGTAGACAGAAACAATCAGGGGACCCTGTCTCGCAAATACCACGGCCCGTTGGTCTAGCCCTGATGATCGGCCTGGCAGTGGGCTCAGCTGGCGGACGCCTCTTGCAAAACTGCATTTGGCGATCCTTGTTGTTCTCCAGCATTAGACACATAGGATGACTTCCACCGAGGGTAACATTGGGCCCTAGGCTTTGGCCATCGCGTTGGATCGATGCCGAGCCCGGCATTGCTTGCCGAGCCCGACATCGTTGCCGAGATATTAGAGTTGCGTCAATCTAGAAACTCGGACGGAAACCCCGATTCTCCCCAAGTCGTCGTTTTCTTAGCGACTATTGTCGATGTAACAGTGGGTTCTTGAACCGTATTACAGACACTATCATGCCACATAAGACTATAATACGTCT
>DAOUHE010000297.1:0-2206 GCA_034428715.1 Dehalococcoidia bacterium
CTTGAACTCCGAATGTCTGACCTGCGGAAAGAGCTTGCCGCCGCACCATGAAGCTATGCGCCGGATGCGGCCTGCCGCGCCAGCTCAAACCCGGGGAGACTCATTGCTACCCATGCCGGAAAGCTTTAGCCGGAAAGCTTTAGATGAGGGGGAGAGATGACCATGATGACAGGGGATAAACGGGAGAAACTCATAGGCTACCTATTGAGCTGCTAACTGGATCAGTACCTGCCTGGTACTCTCTCCAAAACCAACCCGGATAGCTGACTTTCCTCTGCACCGGAGTTTGATTCTTCAGTGCTTTTTTCTTTGAGCAATAAGTAGTTGGAAGGGTGGTGGCACCGTGCTACCATTGGTCTAAAAGCTAGGAGGTGGTGAATTGCCTAGAACTAAAAAATACATTGCGGTGGAATGTATCTGTCAAGTCTGCGGCGAAACCTTCACGGCTTCCAAGTGGAACGCGCCAGCGGCCAAGACCTGCGGGCGGAACTGCCGTCAACAGGCATTGAGGAACAGGCACAAGGCGCTGAGGGAAGCTATCAAGGCCGTGGGCGAGGACCTAGTAATCAGGGTCACCAAAAACGAGAGGGGCAACATGGTGATTACGTGGGATATGTCACCGGAGACCGAGGCGGCCTTGACTGCCGCAGCTGAGGCTCAGGATTGCGACCTTGACGAACTTCTACAGGACGCTCAGCAGATGGCCCTAGTCAAAAACAAGGTTTTGGGCGCGATGTTGGTAGGGCAGACGCGGACCACCACGGGCGGGGTGTAGGGCAAAGAAGAACCCGATCCTTGCTAAAGGGACCGGGCATACCCACCTAAGCATTATCCAGGAGGAAGACGCTTATTTTCAAGGGAGGGCACTAACATGGTATCAACCCTTATCGAACATGACAACACCACAAAGCATTACGACTCTGATACAGGCTCATGGACCGGTCAGTTAGCCGTGCCTGGTATGCCTGAGCCTGAGCCAGTGGAGCGCAAGACGGGGGGGCCAGTGGAGCGCAAACCTGGGGGGCCGCTGGATCGCTTTACATGGATGAAACCCGCTACCCGCGAACTGACCGGGGCAGGATTCAAGTTTGTGTTTGCCCTGGCCGGTTACTCCAATGACCAGGGCCGTTGCTACCCTTCCCATGCGCGGCTGCGGCTGGATACTGGCCTATCTGATAGCGGGCTGAGGAAGGGCCAGCGGGAAGCGGTAAATACGGGTTGGGTAGTGGTTGAGGAATCGGGCAAAGGTAAAGCCTCAAGTCATTATCGGTTGACCGGGGCCGATACAGGATGGGTTAGGGTGTCACCAGAGGAACACCCAGGGTGTCACCAGAGTAACACCCTGGGGTGTCACCAGAGTAACGATAGAACCCTTTCTTCTTCTAACCCTAAAATTAACCCTGAGTACGTAATAGGTTGCCCTGAAAAGGGACCTGAGCCCGACGGGGTTACGGACGGGGTTTTTAAATTTTCCTCTTTAGAAGAAGAAAGGACCGGGACCGGGGCCGAACCGGGGACGCAGCCTACGCCGGAACCATCCAAGCCAACGGACCCAACAGTTAGTGCGCCGCCGCCGGTGTCTGATCTGGAAGAGGCGCGGGCCTTTGTTGACGGCGTTCTCTCCGAAATCCCAACGGATTCTGAAATTGAGGGGTTGGGTAAGCATTGCTGGCGAGAGTGGTCTAAGCATTGGGGTGGCGGTTGGGCTGCTGCCTGGTCAACCTGGACCAAAGACACGGCTGGCCGAAAGAAGTTTAAGGCTGACGCACCTATGCACCTGGCCCAAGTGGGGTTGCCTCAGCTGCAGGAACCCAACGTCGAGGACCAGGCCGCCCGGGAACGGCTGAGGGTAGAAGGCGACCGCAACATGGCCGAGCTTCAAGCACTCCGCCGCACCATGAAGCTATGCGCCGGCTGCGGGAAGCGGCGAGATCTCCAACCCAATGAAACCCACTGCTACCTTTGCCGCCAAGAGGTAGTGGAGATAGCAGCATGACAGCCGACGAAGAAACGGTTTTGACGACCTACTTACTGCGACTCGGCGCCATCTCCGCGCCTGCCGATTTTGAGGAATGGCACCGAATAAGTACGGACTCCAAGGAGGGGAAAGACGCCACGGTCACGCTTTTGGGCCTGGCCAGGGCCTACGACCTGGGCCTACGCGATGCCAAGCTACAAGCCGAAGCCTGGGTTGAGGGGATTGACC
>DAOUHE010000298.1:0-10031 GCA_034428715.1 Dehalococcoidia bacterium
TCAGCCGGACTCCATACTTTTCCCTGACCATACCACCGCCTCCCATCAACACTATCCAGAGTCAGGGTAGCTCTTTTGCTCAATCTTTCACGTTACCATTAATATCAAGTTTGACTGACTACTAGTATCGCCTGATTTGGCTGGAAATGATGTAACCGCTGCCAAATTCGGCGCATCAGACCATATGTAGGGAAACACAAAGGTCGGCGCCAACGATGTGTTGAACCCTTAGATCCACCCTTCCGGGGCAGGCTAGAACACAGGAGGGACCAACCGATGAACGATAACGAACTTAGATCACTATCCAAGCGGGCATCGCCTCACATCAAGATCGCCGCGGGGCTCTGGGTGCTGGGCATGATGATCATCGCGATCATCACCGTGACATGGGTGGTGCTGGCGGTGACCGCCAGCGATTACTACGGCCAGAGTAAAGCGGTGCGTGATGCCGCCGAGGCTGGGTCAGCGGTACTGGCAGACCTGGGAACCATTCAGGCGGTGACTGCCTGGGTCCAGCTGCTGGAGGTGCTGGGACTGGCGACGTTCTTGCTCGGCTTCGGGTTCGCTTTCGCCAACATTCTGCAAAACGTGCGGCTGCGGGGCAACACCATGGCTGCGACACTGCCGCTGCTGAAAGAGAGTAAGACCGGCGCCTAAAGGTACCGAGGCTTTTATTCGCCGAAACTAAACTTGAATCCAATCCAAATCCAGGTCCCAGCAGAAAATTTCAAACCCAAGTTTAAAAAGGTGACAATCAAAATGGCAACAATAGCTCGAAATACAACTCAAGACGTCCAGTTTTCCGACGCCCAACTACCGGTGAAGGTAACCGGCATGCAGGCCATGGCCAACAAGATGTGGATACCATTCATCGCCATGGGCTTCATGGTGGTATTGGCCGCCTTTATCGTCGGCCTGGTTAACTCCGGCATCACCTCCACCTACTTCGAATCCTCCAAAGCCGTCCGGGAGGCCGCCGAGACAGGTTCGGCTTTGGCCCAGAACAAAGCGTTCATCGAGTCCACCAAGGCTTGGCTTCCCAGTTTCAAGTTCCTGGGCATGGGTATGATTTTGGGAGGCGTTACCTTTCTGCTGGCTACTATCTTGGGCGCGTTGCGCACCGGCGGCGGAAGGGTCCAGGAGGCCTTGGGAATGCCCGTACGTATCAGCAAACCCCCAATGACCGCCGTGGCGTTCCCCATGGTGATGATGATGGGAATGATGGTCTTGATCGCCGGCCTGGTGGTGGCCATAGTCGATGCCACTCTGGTGTACGGTTACTGGAACCACTCCATCGCCAACCAGCTAAACCCGGCGGCCGCGGGTAGCGTCCTTCTGGGCGACCTGCAGACCATCTCCGCCATCGGCGCATGGCTTGCCCCCTTAAAGTTTGTGGGCGTCGCCATGGTACTGACCGGTATCGGCCTAGCACTGGCCACCATCGTCCGGGTGCTGCGATGGCAATCCAACCGGCTGTGGGACCTACTTTCTTAACCTACTGGCCCACATCCCCGGGCTGGATTTGGGGCGGGACCGGCCTTTGAAAGCCGATCCGGCCCCATTTTTTATTTGTTTTACAGAACAGCAATTGCAATGGGTCCGGTGGGGTCGATAAACATTTATTGATGTTGCGTCAATTTGACAGCCGCTTCTGCGAGAATGCCGGCATTCCTCCCGGAACGATTTTGTTGATGCCACGCTTACGGAGCCGCTGTGTGTGCTATTCTGACGCTATGGAAGATATTTTCGACACGGTGGTTGTCCGGGCGGCGGGCATCCCGGCAGGCCATCCCCTTGCCGGTGTACTTTCCGGGCGCGGCAACATCGTCGAGCTTACCGAGAAGTCCCATGATGCCGCCCTGAAGCCAGAGCCGCCAGGAGGTCTGACCCATTCCGAACGGGCCGCTTTGGCCTGCCGCATGGCGCGGCTGAACCTAGATGGTGAGTTGACGTCCCATTACGAAAGTATGGTCGAACAGGCGGACGCATTGATCGCCGACCCGAACTTTGACGGCGCTGATAACGCCCGTCTAAGGGCCATCATCCGGCACACCGGTCTGATCACCCGCAGTCCGAAAGATGCGGCCGCCGGCGACATTGCAGCGTTGAAGGCCGCCGGGATCCGGGAGGAGGATATCGTCCGGCTCTCCGAGCTCATTGCTTTTGTGAACTACCAGGTACGGTTAACCGCCGGCCTCCGGCTGATGGCGGCGGTCTTATGAACGAGCCGGTAAGGGAATTCACCACGGACATTCCTTTTTGGAGACCGCGTCTCGCCCCAGTCGAGTTGGACGAGGCAACCGAAGAACAACTGGACGCCATGAAAGTCACACCGTCGGACACAGGTGTTTCTGAATACGCCTTGGTGTTGGCCCACGACCCAAAGACCCTGAAGGAGAGGACGCCCCTCTTCAACGGCATAATGTACAGCCGGGGTGGTCTATCCCGGCCGGACACGGAGCTGAGCGCCGTCGCGGCTTCGGTGGTTAACCGGTGCATCTACTGCGCGGCCGTCCACTCCAAGCGGTACAACGAGCTCACGAAAGATGAATCCGTCATGGCCAAGGTCTTTGACAATGGCGAAGATGCAGACCTCGACCCGCGCCAAAAGGCCATTCTTAGTTTCGCAACAAAGCTGTCAAAATGGCCGTCCGAGGCAGAAACAGCCGACGTGGAACTGCTCATCGAAAATGGTCTGGAAATGGAGGAGATCCTAGATCTGGTTTTATCCACGGCGCTTTTCGGATGGGCCAACCGCCTAATGCACGTATTGGGAGACCCGATACCCCGCGAGTCGTAGAAAGAATGACGGAGGCCATCGGCGCCAGGCGTGTGCGCCGGGCGGAGTTCTTAGATCATTGCTCGACCCGGACGCCTAGATCCTACCGTCGGGTTCCAGTCCTAGGGAAACCCTCCCAAATTGCAGCCCGCCCAGTTCCATGATCAGCCCGTCACGATGGGCCATGGCCTGGGCATCCCGGTGAAAACGCTGCAGGGTAACAGTGTCGAAAAGGGCATGGCCTCCGCTGAGGTCGAAAAGCCGGTTGACCGAGCTTAGACAGAGTTGGGCGACGAAAGCTTTGTCGCGCCGATACCGCGCCCGCTCCAAAACGCTGAATGTTTCGCCACCTTCGGCCTTGTGAAACACTTCCTGAATATCGGCTCTCATAAGAGCCCGGCCCGCATCCACCTCCGCCGACGCCTGCGAAAGCCGCAACTGGACGCCTCCAGACTCCGCGGACCTGCCGGGCCCGGAGGTGCCGACGAGCCGGGCGGTAAACTCCTCTATCATCCCCTGAGCGATCCCGATCATTGGAGCGACCAGGTCCCAGCCCAGCAAAACCGGTATCGGCAAACGGTAGCGAGCGTGCCGATGAATCTCCCAACCGGTCCAATCCCCATCACCGGCTCTTCCCACGTCCATGACACGGTGGTGGGGGATAAAGGCGTCTTTGACCACGATGTCCTTGCTGCCCGACCCCCTCAGACCAGAGACGAACCAGGTATCGACGATCTCGTAATCGGAGCGCGGCAGGAGGACCGAAACCCGTCCGTCGGGTCCATCCCCACCCAGCATTATCCAGGTGGCGGCGTCACATCCGCTGGAGAACTCCCAACGTCCCGAGAACCGGAAACCACCGCTCACCGCCTTCAAAGTGGAACCGCTTGGACTCAGAGAACTGGAGCAAAGTACATCGGGGCCGTCTCCAAACACTTCTTGCTGCGCCTCCATGGGCCAAAAACCCACCAGCCAGGCGTGGGCCGCCCAAAGGGAGTAGCACCAGGAGGTGGAGCCGCAGCCCCTGCCCAACTCGGCGCCCACATCCAACATCAAGCCGTAATCAACGTCCAGTCCACCGAAGCGGATGGGAACGCCGATTCGCCCCAGCCCCGACGCCAATAGATCTTGGACCGTTTCGGCGGGGATATGACGAAGCTCCTCCGTGTGGGCTGCCCGGTCCTTGAGGACCGGAACCAAATCCGATGCCCGGCGGAGTAACTCCTCGGGGGTCAAGACCTGAGTTTGAACGCCTTCCTTGCTTGTCACTTTTACGATCCTGCTGGCCTACCAATCAAATGTACGTGATGCCAAAGCCTGGCCCCAAGGGGCCGCTCAGCGAAGGTGCTCGGTGAACTGCCCTCGAACTTTGTCTACCTTTGGCTTGATCACGATCTGGCAATACATCGAATTTGGGTTGTTCAAATAGAAGTCCTTGTGTTCGTCTTCGGCCTCGTAGAAATTATCTAGTTCCGCGATTTCGGTCACAATGGGATTCCCTTTAGCACCGGACCCATCAAGTTTCTTGATGAACGTCTCTGCCTGGGCCTTTTGATCATCGCTAGAGTATAGGATGATCGACCGGTAATGGGTGCCTCTGTCAGCTCCTTGACGGTTAAGGGTGGTCGGGTCGTGGGACGCAAAGAACACGTCTAGGAGTTGATCATAGGTGATCGAACTCGGGTCGAATTCGATTTTGATGACTTCCGCGTGGCCGGTATCGTCGCGGCATACATCCGCGTAGGTGGGATTCTCCGTGTGTCCCCCGGCATATCCCGGCGCCACCGAAACCACGCCTTTCAGTTCGGCATATACCGCTTCGGTGCACCAAAAACATCCTCCCCCAAACACTGCGACTTGACCGTTATTGTCCATGATATTTTTTCCTCACTCCGCTTGCTGTCACTGAGCAGTGGTTCCGCCATCTATCACCAGCTCGCTGCCGGTGATGAAGGAAGCCTCATCCGAGGCCAGGAAAAGCACCCCATAAGCGACGTCTTCCGCCGTCCCCACCCTGCCCAGTGGTATGCGCTGGGTCCGTTCCTCACGGTGCGCCGCATCGGCCAAGATATCCTCGGTCATTGGGGTTTCAAGAAGACCGGGATGGACGGAATTGCATCGTATGCCTTCTTTGGCGTATTGGATGGCCGTAGATTTGGTGAAGAGACGCACCGCTCCTTTGCTGGCGGCATAGCTGGCGCCAGAGTAGGGGCTGCCCACCAGCCCGGCGGTGGAGGATATGTTTACGATGGAGCCACCCCCACTATTTCTCATTGCCGGTATGGCCTGTTTGGTCCCCAGGAACACTCCCTTCGCGTTGATCGCCATGACCCGGTCCCAATCGTCTTCCGTGGTGTCTTCTACTTTTTTACGGATGCTGATGCCAGCGTTGTTCACGAGAATATCAAGTTTCCCAAACCTACTGACAGCGGTGTCAACGGCCGACGCCCAATCGTCCGCGCTGGTTACGTCCAGATGAATGTAAAGCGCCTCGCCGCCAATCTCTTGTATCTCGGCCTCAACCTGCTTCCCGGCGTCGTCCAAGATATCGCCAAAGACCACCTTCGCCCCTTCGGCGGTAAACAGTTTCGCTTCGACGGCGCCCTGGCCCCTGGCGCCACCGCTGATCAGCGCTACCTTACCCTCTAGTCTCATATATCACTCCTTCATGGTCAGGGTCGAAACATCCACCTGATGATTCTGCGTGTTGATGACTGACCCGTCAAGCATCGCCCTGCAACTGATCATTGGTGCTGGCAAGGTCGGCCTGTCACACCACACGCGGTGATCACGCAAACTTTGCACTGTTGTGGAGCATGTAGTACGGTGGCCCCAATCTATTCCGGTTTCCGTCGCACAAGCTGCGATACTTTACCGGGAAACCGCTGAAGTGGAGGTAAGCATGTTAAAAGCAAACGCAAGCCAATTACCCAAAGTGGTGTTGGCCTCAGCGTCCCTGATTCTGATGGCAACCGTCGCTGCCTTGACCACCCTGTGGGCTCTTCCCCATGAGGCGGCAGCGGCCCCTACGGCTGCGGTCAGCGCTAGAGTTGCGGAGGCGCACTCCGACGGCACAGTGAAGTCGGAACAGAAGATATCTGATACCGCCGGAGGCTTTAACGGAATCCTGGACAATTTTGATCAATTTGGCGTATCGGTAGCCGGCCTGGGCGACCTGGATGGCGATGGGGTCTCTGATCTGGCCGTGGGTGCTTTCGGTGACGGCGATGGCGGGCCCGGCCGGGGGGCGGTTTACATCTTGTTCATGAACGCCGACGGAACCGTGAAGTCGGACCAGAAGATATCTGATACCGCCGGAGGCTTCAACGGTGTCCTGGATAACTTTGATCAATTTGGCATATCGATAGCCAGTATGGGCGACCTGGATGGCGATGGTGTCTCTGATCTGGCCGTAGGTGCTATCGGTGACGACGATGGCGGGACCCTCCGGGGAGCGGTTTACATCCTGTTCATGAACTCCAACGGAACCGTGAAGTCGGAACAGAAGATATCCGATATCGCCGGAGGGTTTAATGGAATTCTGGAAGCCGGTGATCAATTTGGCATATCGGTAGCCAGCATGGGCGACTTGGACGGCGATTTGGTTTTCGATCTGGCCGTGGGTGCTAGCAGTGACGATGATGGCGGATTCGGCCGGGGGGCAGTTTACATCCTGTTCATGAACGCCAACGGAACCGTGAAGTCGGAACAGAAGATATCCGACACCAAAGGGGGCTTTAGCGGAGTCTTGGATAACTTTGATGATTTTGGCGCCTCGGTAGCCGGCATGGGGGACTTGGACGGCAATTTGGTTTTCGATCTGGCCGTGGGCGCTAAACTTGACGACGATGGCGGGACCGATCGGGGGCGGTGTGGATCCTGTTCATGAACGCCAACGGCACCGTGAAGTCGGAACAGAAGATATCTGACACCGGCGGAGGCTTTAACGGAATCCTGGATAATGGTGATCAATTTGGCTCGGTAGCCAGCATGGGCGACTTTGACGGCGATTTGGTTTTCGATCTAGCGGTGGGCGCTAGCGGTGACGCCGATGGCGGGAACTTACGGGGGGCGGTTTACATCCTGTTCATGAACGCCAACGGAACCGTGAAGTCGGAACAGAAGATATCCGATACCGAAGGGGGCTTTAGCGGAGTCTTGGATAACTTTGATCAATTTGGCGTCTCGGTAGCCGGCATGGGCGACTTGGACGGCGACTTGGTTTCCGAACTGGCCGTCGGTGCTTTCGGTGACGCCGATGGCGGGGCCAGCCGGGGGGCGGTGTGGATCCTGTTTATGAACCCGGGTACTGCTAGTACTGCTGACCTGTCCCTCGCCAAGTCAGACTCGCCGGACCCCGTGGCGGTAGGGTCCAGCTTGGCCTACACCCTGAAGGTGACCAACGAGAGCCCCGGACCGGGTACGGCCACCGGCGTAGTGGTGACGGACACCCTGCCTACCGGCGTGACCTTCAAATCAGCCGCTCCCAGCCAGGGCACGGTGGATCCGGTCACCGGGGCGGAAGTGGTCTGGAACGTGGGGGATTTAGTCCAGGGCCAGAGCGAGACACTGGAAATCCTAGTGACCATCGACTCAACCACCCTGGACGGCGCGGTCCTCACCAACACGGCAGTGGTGGCGGGCGGCCAACCCGACCCCGTTCTCCGCCAATGACACTGTCGAGGTTCTGACGACGGCGGTTGTTCCCGTTTGCACCCTGGAGCTATCCCCCAGCTATCTTACGGTGAACGTCCTGCTAGGCGCCAACGTGGCTGTGACAGCGAACCTGTGGGGGACGGTGGAGAGCGAGATCATCTCTATTTTCATAGGGCCGGCCGCGGTGACCGAGCCGCCCATCAACGCTACTATCACGGCACCCCTCCCGCCCAGCGGCACGGTCGGGATTCTAGCCACGCTGACCTTACCAGGGCTGGGCATAATCTGCTCCGACTTCAAAACGGTGGATACCGGGGCTCCCTAGGTTTCAAGCACACGGAATTTCAGAAGGGGCTGGAAGAGTGATCTTCCCGCCCCTTCAAATTTACCGGGTACGCGGGTTTGCCCACCCCGCCACACCCGCGCGGCATCAACCCGATTACGCTACACTACTTCTTATGATTCAACGAATGACATTTGCGGCGGGATTAGAGATGTCCCGCCTCTTGAACGGCATGTGGCAGGTGTCGGGCGCCCACGGCACTATCGACCCGGAAGCAGCCGTCGAGAGCATGTTCGCCTACCTGGACTCGGGGTTCACCACCTGGGACCTGGCCGACCACTACGGACCGGCTGAAGACATTATTGGCGAGTTCCGGCGCCGGCTGGAAACCCGCCGCGGGGCTGAGGAGTGGTCCAACGTTCAAGCCTTCACCAAATGGGTGCCCAAACCCGGCCCAATGAGCCGGGCTTTGGTGGAACAGAACATCGAAAGGTCGCTGCGCCGCATGGACGTTGAGTCTCTGGACCTTCTCCAATTCCATTGGTGGGAGTACCAGGACCAACGCTACCTGGACGCCATCGGCCACTTGGAGGCCCTACGGGATGAAGGCAAGATTCGGCATTTGGGCCTAACCAACTTTGATACCCAACACCTTCAGACGATAGTGGACCAGGGTTTCCATATGGTATCCAACCAGGTGCAGTTCTCTATCATCGACCGAAGGGCTGAGGCGCGAATGGCACCGTATTGTCAGGAGCGCGGGATTCACCTTTTGGCATACGGAGCTTTGGCGGGAGGCCTGCTGACCGAAAGATTCTTGAGGCAGCCAGAGCCGGGCCGGACGGCCCTGAATACCGCCAGCCTGTCCAAATACAAGGGTATGGTCGATGCCTGGGGCGGCTGGGACCTGTTCCAAGAACTGCTTGCCGCCATTGAAACCATCGCCGCCCGCCACCGGGTCAGCATCGCCGACGTGGCCGTGCGATACGTCCTTGACCGCCGGGCGGTGGCTGGCGTGATCGTGGGTGTCAGGCTGGGCCTGGCTGACCACCGGGATGACAACGCCCGAGTGTTTGATTTTGGCCTGGAGCCAGTGGATCTGGAGCAGATCGAGTCTGTATTGAGCCGGTCGCGGGACCTCTATCAGATCATTGGTGACTGCGGCGACGAGTACCGCCGGTGAAACGAGTAGATGGCGTTCACCTAACAGGCATAGCCACAGCCTACAAACCGGCGCTTTACAAGCGAGTCTTGAACCGCGTTATGCGGCTGTGGATTCGCTTGAGGCTGCCACCTGGGAGGTATCACATGCTCGCCGTCAAGGGCCGTCGCAGCGGGAGGCTCCACTCAACCCCTGTGTCCGTAATCAGTATTGAAGGGCAGAGATGGCTGGTGGCGCCCTACGGACCCAGGAACTGGGTGAAGAACGCCAGAGTCGCCAGGCAGGTCACGCTGCAAAGGGGTCGCCGGAAAGAAGTCGTGGCCGTTCGAGAGGAACACGACCCACTACAATGCGGACCAGTCCTAAAACGCTACTTGAATCAAGAACCAATCACCCGCCCGTTCTTTGACGCCAAGCCGGGTTCGCCCCTAGAGGAATTCGCTGCAGAAGCCCACCGCCACCCTGTGTTTCGATTGCTGGAGGGAGCGAGGGGACCATGACGCCCGCTTTGAGTGGACAAGCGTCCCACGCCGACTTAATATTCCCCCATAATGGCCAGCGATCGGAGAACACGCAGAATCGAGCGTCTCCTTGACGAAGCGGAACAGGCCGTTTCCAATTTAGACTGGCAGACCGTTCTTGACCGGGCCCAAGCCGTATTGGCCTTCGATCCTAATAATGGCGACGCCCTTGACTTGTTGAACGGCGCTGAAAGAGCACTTGGTGTGTCCACGCCCCCGCCGCCGAGTCAATTATCCACATCCGCAACCCCTTCAACACAAAGCGCACTCCCAATCGACCCATCTTCTTTTGCCAATGGCCGCTACCAAGTCAAACGATTTTTGGGCGAGGGCGGCAAGAAAAAGGTCTACCTGGCGCAGGACACGACTTTGGACCGGGAGGTGGCCTTCGCCCTGATCAAATCCGAGGGGCTGGATGACGTATCACGAACCCGCATCCAACGCGAGGCCCAGGCCATGGGCCGGCTGGGCTCCCATCCTCACATCGTCACAGTTTTCGACCTAGGCGAGGAACGAGGCCAGCCCTACATGGTCACCGAACTCATGGGCGGCGGCGACGTGGAAGGTCTGATCAAGGACGCCGACGGCCACCGGCTGCCGCTGGAGCAGGCGATCGGTATCGCCGTTGAA
>DAOUHE010000299.1:0-4806 GCA_034428715.1 Dehalococcoidia bacterium
CCGCTTCCAGGAACCCCAACTGTTTAGAGCGTTTTCCCAGCATCCCCTGCCTCCCACACCCATTAAATTATCCTGACAATTATATCGGAACAGTCGAGGTCAGTGCACTTTTCGGCCAGACTTCTAGGACTAACCAAAATCGGTTGCAGCCAGATGTTCAATTTGATATATTGGGCCGTGCGTCCAAATGGTGCCCACAAGTGGGGCTGTAGCTCAACCGGGAGAGCGCTTCAATGGCATTGAAGAGGTAGGGGGTTCGAGTCCCCCCAGCTCCACCACCAAGGACAAATGGAAAAACTTTTCGAATCGCATTTTCCCTTGGCCGCTGAAGACCCTATTTGAGTCTATGCGGATGGACTTGAAGGTGCGGTAGTTGCCGATTTGCAGCAGTTTCTTTGGTTGCTTGATCCAATACATGATCCAACGAATTTAAAGAGAAGTTATGTAGGCACATCTTCGTCACCATCTACTATTTGGCCGTTCCCAACACCGAATATACTTCCCTAAATGTGCGGGGGTGTTTCCAAATCAATGTCAGCGTGTGTTTTCCCTCAATGGGAACCTACCTAACTGCTACCTTGTAAGAGCCTCTTTTAGAGCCCCATTTCAACCAGAGCTAGTAATGGCTGAGGTGCCGCATGCTGACACGGTGCGGTGGCATGAGGCCCGTGTTTAAAAGAATATCGCTTGGTCTGCAATCCAGCGCTGACAAATTGAGTATTCACTAAGCAAATAAAGCCAGAGATGTGGCTGCCACTTTGAAAGATCAGGAGTAGTCAGATCTACTGAAATTCCGCTAGCTACGATTCTAGAAAATTTAGTTTTTGATCCGGCAGTTTCCCTAGATCCGAAATAAGGTGTAGCAACTCAGAAAAGATTCTGAGTCGCCCTTATTTTTTGGGGTTTTTCGGAACATATCGGCCCGATTCTCACCGTGGAGGCAATGGGGACAAATCAAAAAGCAACGTTTGTTTCCCGATGTCGAATGGGGTGGATCACCAAGACAGATTCCCTAGGCAGCGGGCTCTGGATGAGGAAGTTGATTTGGAGGAGGTCCACACCATGTAGTTCCTTCAACAGATTTACAGTGAATGAAGGATTGGACCGGGCATGACGCTTAGGCTCACCTCCAGATTGACGTTGGCTTTCGTGGTGTTTTCCGGCATCATCATCGCCAGTTTAGGCGTTTTTCCTATGGCAACGGCCAGGCTGCATTGAGAGAGTCTGCCGTTGTTAATGTCGCTTCGATAAGTATCGAGAAGCAGGCGGCCTTGGATATATGGAGGGAAGAAAGACTGCAATATATTAACGCCATCGCCAACTCATCCGGCTTGATTCGGAACACCCGAGAGGATATTGCCGCCCTCTCGGGAAACTCTGATAACCATGCCTCCAACGAAGAACGCCTTGAACAACTCCGATTATTTGGAGGCCATCACTTCTCCGATTTGTTTGTGATCGAGCCCATCCAGGGAATGGTCGTTTCTTCCGTGGGCGGTAAAGCAACGGGCAAGTTTAAGGAGGACCGTCCCTATTTCATCAATGGCAAATATGGCCCGTATGTCCAGAACGCCTATTACTCAATTGAGCTTGAGGGTCCAGCAATCACGTTTACGGCGCCGATTCGGGCACCAGAAGGCAATTTGTTAGGCGTACTGGAGGCACGGGACAACCTTTCCGAAATCAACGGCATAGTCACGCGAAGCAGCGGGTTGTACGAGAACGAAGACGATTTCATCGTGGATAATGCCAGCCTGTTGCTTACGAAACCCCGGTTCATCGGTGACGCCGAATCGCACCAAGGGGCATACACACCGAGGCAGTCAACAGTTGTTTGTCACCTGACAGCGGAACGGTTTCGGCCCTCGGCTACCGGGGAGTTCCCACGCTTACCGCGTACCGCTGGATGCCTGAAAGCGGCTTTTACTTGGTTGTAAAAGTTGATCAAGCAGAAGCCTTTGCGCCTGTTAATGCTTTTCGCAACGATGTGGTCGTCTTTGGCGCCTTGGTGATGGCGGCCGCTGCGATTCTAGGGATTTGGTTCGCGAACTCGATCAACCGCCCGGTGTTGGCATTGCAGAAGGGCGTTCTGGCTTTTCGGAATGGAGACCTGCATGTGAGACTGCCAGGCAGGTCTCGGGAGGAACTTGGCGGCCTTTCGCGTGACTTTAACGCAATGGACTGGCCAACTGGAGTCAAACTTTGAGAATTTTGCATACCACAATGCGGAGCTTGAGCAGGAGGTCGCATTACAGCGCTCCGGCCACGTTGTTCATTCTGGGACACATAGGTTGTACTCTGGCGGCCACGCGGATCGGTGAGTCTCAATTTAGGAGGGCCAACCACCGTGGATTTGACTCGCTGGCCAAACTGATAGATTATCGGTTGCTGGCGATAGTAGGCAACCACCATTTCCTTCTTGCGCTGCCCCTGATACGGTGCGCGCGCAAGTCTCTGACAAACGCAACGTTTTTCGCAGTTTACGCTATTCTGACGATCACGACGCTTGTGGCGATGTACGGTTCCCTGGGATTCAGCCTCGCTCAGGTTGAGCACCTTGTCCCAGTCCTACATTCCTCCAACAACCAATTCACCGCGCTGATCATGAAAATCCATTCGTCTGACGAGTTCATTACCATTGGCTCATTTGCCAACATATTGGCGATGGTACTGCTGGCCATAGCGGTGATTCGATTTCGGATACCAAGGACAGGTGGTGGTGGAAAGTCTTGACAGGCGTGATTCAGCACCTGGATTTTGGCCAGGAATCGATCATATAGCAGTATAGGAGACTCTTTTCCGTTACTCAGAAATTTCCCAGAATCGAAGACAACTACGGCCTAACGCTCGTAGAGGGCCGGCGTACTTAAACGGGGTGCGATTTCAGGCCTTAGGGCGAATGATGTGGCCCTGGGGAGCGCCTGTCGTTGCCCTACCCATGGCCGCTTTGGTGCTAATCCCTGCCGAAGTCTGGGACCAGCCCGACATCGACGGGGTTTACGAGGGATTCGACCAGAACCTGATTTATATCGACCTAGCAGGAAACCTGCCTGTGGAAGGCATGGTAAGGGCCTCATTAGACTCCCTCGAGTTTACGGCCCTGCCCGGCTCCCAACCCGCTGTGCATTTAATTTCTTCTGCCATTGACTTCAAACTTGCCATGGACGTAACCGTCTTGGCAGGTAGCGACGGCATCCCTTTCCGCATTAGCCTTTGGCGGCCAATCGTGGGGATCGGTTATTATTTGGACTTTGGACCATCGCCGGAGAATATGGTGGTGGCTAGAACAGTGGAGGGCGGCGCGCTTTCTGACGCGTTGGTGAGAGGAACGGTAATCGGCACCGAAATCCTTGGCCAGTACGATCCCGGAATCCCTTACCATTTAGAGCTACAACTGAACAGCGAGACAGGGATCATTCGCAGACCGCGTTTCCAGCAGTGAGGGGCCACCGCCGGGGGGTGCCGTGCTGAGGGTTGGGGACCCTGGCGGTGGTTTGCATCTAGTGGTCGAAGAACAAGGCGTGACCGTCGTGCCTGAAGAAGAGTACACGGTTGGCGGGGTGTTTAAGCTTGTGAGTGGCCAAGGGCCATTCGCCATAGGGGTCAACTGGTGGAATAAAGAAGGTACGCGCGTGGCTCGCTCCGACCACTGGCAACCTGTCTACGAATTAAACGGTTGGACGGAGCGTCAAATCACCGTTAAAGCCCCGCCGGGTGCCCGGGTTGGCCGCTTTTATGTCGGAAGCGCCAATGGGACGGTGCTCCTGGTGGCCGATCCACTCTTTCGGGAAACCGGCCGTACCACCATAAACCTCCTGCCCGTGGAGGATTTCCGCCGGGGCTCAAAGAACTGGAGAGTCACCACTTCTCCAGGAGGAAAGCCCACGATCATGGAATCCTTTGAGATTGTCATGGAATCCACCGTGTCCTCTGCTGAGGCTCTAGCCCTCTTTTTCCCCGTCTACCCCGGACGCCCCGCAGTTGTTACCGTGTCTGCCTCCTCAGAGGAAGACATTTCGAAATCGCTCATCGAAAATTATCGCGTAGAGCTGCCTCACCAAAAACAAATGGGTGTAAAGATAGAGGATTCTAGGGCGAACGCGATATTGGTGGCGCTTCTTATCTTGGGTTCTCTCATGTGCTCCGTGAGGATTGGCACATGGATCCGAACAAAGCCCTTCCGGTGTGCGACCCGCTGGGCACGAGGGGACTTCGCCGGATGGACAGGGAAACCGATCATCCT
This sequence comes from Dehalococcoidia bacterium, assembly GCA_034428715.1. Classification (GTDB taxonomy): domain Bacteria; phylum Chloroflexota; class Dehalococcoidia; order Lucifugimonadales; family UBA3495; genus Io17-Chloro-G2. Next base: position 4,244 of record DAOUHE010000299.1, read on the forward strand.
TCGTCAATACCCACTAATCCTGGGCGTAAGCGGCGCGGGATTGGTTTACTTGTTCCTGAATTCCCTGCTTTTCAACCTGAGCTCCGCTACCCCAGAGATTTCATTGGGCAAGGCTGCAGGATACATTGGTGCAAGTTATGGGGTCGACGAATTATATTACCTTGCCAGATTATCGACGGACCGAGCGGTGGCGTGGGGCGGAGTTCCGATAGGTTCAGGGAACTTCCCGTATGGCCCCGTGTTGGCTTACATTAACACGGCAATTGGTTGGATTGCCCGGTTATTCTTCGCGGCCCCCGGCGGATTTAGCGTACAGCCATTCCAGTTAACATTCCTCCTTAAGAGCTTCAACGTTTTGTTCGCTTTCGCCGACGGAGTACTGATATACCTGATCCTGCGTCATTTTGCGTTGGGTCAGCGGATGAGCCTTCTTGGTGCTAGTAGTCAGTCAAACTTGATATTAATGGTAACGTGAAAGATTGAGCAAAAGAGCTACCCTGACTCTGGATAGTGTTGATGGGAGGCGGTGGTATGGTCAGGGAAAAGTATGGAGTCCGGCTGAC
>DAOUHE010000300.1:0-2507 GCA_034428715.1 Dehalococcoidia bacterium
GTGCAATCAGATGAACAGTCAAAAGAGAGGAGGTGGCTGCCAACCAGAGCATTGGTAGACCTTGGAAAGACAGCGGGACCCTCACTTAACATTGCTCCAATACTGTCCAACTGATGGGGTCCACCTTAAGATTCTGATCCAAGATGATGAGACTCCCGGCCCATTGGACGTCATCACCAACCCGTTCCACATCGTCAAGTACCGGCGAGGCGATGTAGGTTCGGTCATTTTCGAGCATCAGACTCCAAGACACGGCGATCGATAAGCGCGGCTACTTAGTTATGCACCGGCTATTCATCCGGTGAGTCCAAAGTTCAGCCGGATACCAGGAATGGCGCAGCCTGCTCCACCACTGCTATCATCAATTCCCGAAGCTGGAGTATCATCAGTTGATTAGGCGCGCCTGGCGATCTCCCCGTTCCACTCGCTCAGGGGCGCGCAGTGCCAACGCCAGTTTTCGTCTTGATGTCCCATCCCCGGCAGGGCTATTCGCCCGTTAGCCCACAGCAGATGATCCCAATATCCATCGTCGGTCGTTGCCCATGGGAACAGCCGCGCTAGCACACGGCGGCACAAGTCCTCAGGCGGCCGGAATTCGACGCCAAAACCGCCTGCGATGTCAGCCGTGTGAATCAGCATCTCATCGCAGCCCATCGCGGCGAACCCGCTGGGATCCGCCATTCCTGCCGAATGATACGCGCGCGCTGACGCCGGCGCGGCGCGAACCACATGTTCCAAGACTGCGGCGTTCACCTCGACCGACAACAACAACTCCGCGACGGTCAGCTGATCCTGTCCGCCAGATGCCCTAGGGAGCCTTTCTTTGGCTGCGAGGGCTAGTTGGGAGGCATAGGATATTTGCGTATTCGGAATGTGTTCAAGGGTATGGCGGCATGACCAATCCAACCCTCCCGCCCGCACCGACCAATCCAAATCCACCAGACCGGAAAGCGCTTCTCGGCATGCTGTGGCCGCAGCCCGCACATCCTCAGGCCCCACTATCTCATTCATGTTGAACGCTCCTAAATTCGACGGCCGAATACCCTTTGTATCATTCTTATTTTTAAAAGTGTCCCGGGCCAGATTTCACCCTCTTATCACCTGGCTGTTGATTTGAGATAAACGAACCGCAAGATCATCTCCATTGCAAGCCTGACGCCTTTCTGGCAAACGAGGAATGCGATTGTTCCATTCTACAGCCCTGCGACGTTGGCTCAGGATGACCGCCTTTGATTTCAATCGTGCCTCCGCGGAAGCGAAGGTCATTCCGGTCCTGGCAATCCAGAAGTTTAATGGCCCCGGCAAATTCAGGCAACCAAAATCAGCAGCTTGACCAATCGTGCTGGATGGTGCAACCTGCGTGTGGCACATGGCCGCCGCCTTAGAAGCGGTCTCTATCCTTCACCAAATTAGTACAAGGAGGTCCAAGACCCTGAGCGCCGCTGACACCTACATCGCCATGATAGACGCCGCCAACGCCCAGCGGGGCAGGATTCACGGGGAGGAGGCTCCTAGGGAACGCTTCAACGACCTGGACAGCGCCCGGCGTTTTCGCTCCGACCCCCACCGGGAACTCAACGCCAGCTTGGAGATCGTAGCGGGTTTCATTCAGCCCACTGATGTTCTGTTGGACGTGGGTGGAGGCGCCGGCCGGCTGGGGCTACCGTTGGCGCTACGTTGCCGGGAGGTCATCAACGTGGATCCCTCGCACGATATGCTTGCCGAGTTTCAAGAGTGCGCCGCGGAAGCGGGCATCAACAACGTCCGTTCCGTCGAGGGAGACTGGCTGGATGTTGCCGCTGTAACGGCCGATGTGGCGCTATCGGCCCACGTCATATACTTCGTGCGGGACATCGTCGCGTTTGTTCGGAAGCTCATCGCCTCGGCACGCCGCCGGGTCATCATATACATCAACAGCTTTGCCAATCCCAACCGGTCGGACCGGCTATTCCAATTGGTTTACGGTGAGGAACAGGCGGCGCATCCGGCCAATCGAGAGTTGATGGAGGTGATCTGGGAGATGGGGATTATCCCCGACGTAAAGGTGTTGCCCATTGCCGCTGGCGGCCAGAATCCCACCAGCAAAGCAGAGGCGATCGAACAGGCGCTGCGAGGAACTTGGTTGGCCGCTGGGGATCGAGATAGGGCGGCGGAAGTCCTTGGGTCTCATTTTGACGAGTTATTCTCCCACGAAGATGATGGATATCAGGCCCTATGGCAACCAAAGGGCAGGGAATTACTGATCACCTGGGAGACGGGAAAGGGTGACGTAACAGGGTGATGGGAAGGCAGGATTCCCCGGGAAGATCAGGTGCGAGTATTTGCACAATTCAGCCGTGACACAGCAAGGTCTCAATCCACCAGCGTTCTTTTCTGATACCCTAGTACTCAGTCAACTTGGTTTTGGGATTTGTTTAAGAAAGGGGCCAATTGAGCTATCCTGCCTGGTGGGAAGTGTTGATGGCGGGGGTGGCAATGATGGTCAGGGACAAATACGCGGTGCGGCT
>DAOUHE010000301.1:0-25385 GCA_034428715.1 Dehalococcoidia bacterium
CCAGCCGCCGCACCCGCTCGTCCACAACGGGGGCAATCGCTTGGTAACGAGCTTGAATCGCTCCTTCAACTATCACCCATTAAGTATAGCTGAGCATGTAGTAAAGAACCAGTTATTTCGTGACAGTTCTTTAGGCGTCGGCATCGGTATGGAAGAGTTGGACTAACATGAACAAAACTATAATAAATCTTGTGAAAGTCAGCGGGATGTGCGCCATCCTCTATGGCGTCCTCTGGGTTGCGTCCATGGTTGTCGCCGCTGCCGGCACACCCTTTGGAGACCCAGACGATATGGGACAGTACCTATTGGAGGTGAACGCAGCCCAAACGGCCTATTTGGTGTCTAACTGGCTAGCGGTCATCAGCCACATCGTGGGGTTGCCCGTCGCCTTGGGGTTTTACCATGTGCTGCGCTGGTGGGGCGCCCTGCTGTGGGTCGGGGTACTAGCGTTTATAATGGGGGGCGTCTTTTTTATCGCCGCCAACATTTTATTTAGGGCGTTTACCTATGAACTGGGGTCGCGATATGTGTTGGCAAGTGAAGCCACCAGGCCCGCCTTGGAAGTGGTGGCCAGCACCCTATACCAAACAAGAGTGATCGTGGATCTTATTGCCCACGAGCTATTCTTCAGCATCGGAATCGGGCTATTTTCTCTCGCCATCCTTGGGACATCGGTGGCGCCCAAATGGGTTGGCTGGTTCGGTCTGTTCGGGGCCATCGTTGCGGGAGTGTTCAGTCTCCTGACCCTGCCGGTTCTCGTGGGATGGTTCGCCACCCTGGAACTGGTATCTGTCGCGGCCGGAGTGATCATGGGCATTGGGATGCTAGCTGCCTATGGTTGGACCGTAGTCATGGGGGTGGTCTTGCTGCGGCTGCGGGAGCCCGTTCCACCAGCCACCGAAACTTAGTGTTCACCCGATTCCCACTTAAATAATGTCAAAGCTGTTCTAAACCATCCGGCGGTCCACCTCGTCAGGAAATCGCGTTGCCCCACCGGTCCACGGAACAAACCTCTTCCAGGGGTTTGCGTTGTACGGAACCAAACCTTCCACGGGGATAGCCCAAGGGGATGCAGTAAACGATCTGCGCCGTGTCAGGGACCCCAAACAGCCGGCGAGCCCTTTCGTCAACCTGAGCGTGTAGGGTGGTGATGGTGCCGCCAACACCGAAGGAACGGGCCGCCAACAACAGGTTCTGAGCAGCGGGTATCACCGAACCTGTGCCGCCAGGCGAATTTGTCAGGGCGCAAATCATGACCACCACCGGCGCCGAGGCGAACTCACCCGACAGCCTCATGGCCGACCGCTGGGAGCTCTTTCCGGGGGCGATGTCTTCCGGCCCGTTGATGCCCTCGTCTTTCCGCTTGGCCCACCAGGCTTCTTTATATAGCTCGCCCAGTTCTAAACGGACATCGGGGTCTTTGATCACCAGAAAGTGCCAGGGCTGCCTGTTCCCGCCGTTGGGCGCGCGAATGGCAGCCTCCATTATGTCCCGCATCACATCATCTGGGATGGGGTCTGGCCTAAACCGCCGTATGGCCCGCTGGGTGAACATAGCCTCTCCCAGGGGAATGGTCAATCGGGATTCAGTGGTCATTCCGAGTCCTCCTACCTGTTTATGGCGTAAGGATAACCCCTGGCCGAAGCGCTCTCAAGGGTTGTATAAAGGGCTAAAATTGACCGCAGGCACGGCTGTTACTATAATGAGGCGAGATTACAGACCGATCCAGCCTGCTTTATGCTTGGCCAGGCTGGAGCTGTAGGGTAAAACCAAAGGAAAAAGGAGACTCGATGGTACAAGAACAAGCCGCGATATTAAAACCTGAGACTCTGATTGAGGAATTCAAGAAAAATGGCGTCACCCATGTGGTAACCATACCCGACTCGGAAACCAACTACTTGTACGAGTTGATGGAGGAACAGCCTTGGCTGGAAATCGTTCCGGCATCCCGGGAGGGCGAAACCTTCGCCATTTCCTTGGGCTTGTTGGTGGGTGGAAAAACACCGGTATGCCTGATTCAAAACACGGGCATGATGGAATCTGGGGATTCCATTCGCGGCATGGCTCTGGACTCGGGCTTCCCCTTGGTGATGGTAGTTGGATACCGGGGTTGGAACCGCCATGGGGTCATCACCGATTCGGTGGCCCGGTACACCGAGCCATTTTTAAACGCCCTACGGATCAACTATTACCTGGTGGAATCTAATGAGGACGGAGCGCGGATTTCCACCGCATTTGAGGAAGCCCGGGCCACCAAGCGCCCCGTGGCCATTTTGGTGGGTGACGAGTACCACGGGTTCAACAGGGTATAGATATTTAACCTAACCCGGCTGAATCTACGGCGGCGGACCACGTTACGGTCCCACCGCCATATCCAAACCTATAGGAGCCACTAGATGTTTAACGCAGCAGATATGTTTCAGAAATTCCAGGAGCAACGGGGCAATGCCATCGTGATTCCCACTGGCACATGCGGACGCCACTGGCGGGATTTTTCTCAGAATGAAAATAGGGACGTGAACTTGGGCGGGGCTATGGGGCATACCACTTCCGCCTGTTTGGGTTTGGCCTTGGGCCTGCCCAACGAGAAGGTTTGCCTTTTTGACTCCGAAGGCTCGCTTCTAATGAACATGGGAATTCTGGCGACCATCGCGGGCAAAAAGCCCAAAAATTTCGTCCACTTCCTCATGGACAATGAATGTTACGCCACCACCGGCGGTCAACCGGTTCCCAACTTCGACGAGATCAACTACGCCGGAATGGCCAAGGAGGCGGGATACGCCTCGGCTCACCACTTCGACAACCTGGAAGACTTCGCCAACAGTATCGAGTCCATCATGAAAGAGACGGGCCCTGTATTCGTTTCCATGAAGATGGTACCCGAGGTAGAGAACGCGCCCATTGGGATGCGTGAGCGGCGTCCCCAACGCTCCAGGGCGGAGAGCATCACCGCTCTGCAAAAGGAACTCAACATCACCAATTCCTAAACCTATAAAGGTCAGTCATGGCAGAAAGGTCATTCGCCGGCACCGCCGACGCTCCCGAGTTCCCTCAGGGGCTGGAATGGGTCAACACCCACCAGCCCCTGACTTTGGCGGAACTGGCAGGGAAGGTGGTGATACTGGATTTTTGGACCTACTGTTGAATCAACTGCGTTCACATCTTTCCGCAGTTGCGGAAACTGGAAAAGCGATTCCCCAACGAACTGGTGGTGGTGGGCGTCCACGCCGCCAAGTTCCCTAACGAAAAAGATAAGGACAACCTGTACAACGCCGTAAAGCGTTACGAGTTGGGGCATCCGGTCATCAACGACGTGAACATGGAAGTGGCGCGGGCCTATGAATTCAGGGCCTGGCCCACTCTATGGTTCATCGACCCCCAGGGCAAGCTCATCGGCAAACACGAAGGCGAGTTGTCCTATGAATCCCTCGAAGACCTCGTGACCCGAATGGTGGCGGATTTCGACGCTAATGGCCTGCTGAAAAGGTCGCCCGCTCCTTCCATTCCCCAACACGAGCCGTCGGCCGGGCTCTCCTTCCCGGGCAAGGTCGTGGCCAGCCCAAATGGCCGCTTGTATATCTGCGACACCAACAACAACCGTATCCTTGTGACCAGCATGGACGGGGAGGTTCAGCAGATCATCGGCAACGGGAGCCCTGGTCTGGAAGACGGCGCCTTTGCCAACGCCACCTTCGACCATCCCCAGGGAGCCACGCTGGATGGCGAATTCCTTTACGTCGGAGATACCGAAAACCACGCCATACGACGGGTTGACCTGTCGGCAGGCCAGGTGCAGACGGTCGCCGGAAACGGCCAGCAGGGGAGTGTGCGGGAAGGAAGAGGTCCAGGCCGGTCGATGGAACTGAATTCGCCATGGGACGTGGTGGTCAACCAGGGGATCTTGTTCATCGCCATGGCGGGGACCCATCAGCTTTGGTCGATGGGCCTGGCTGACGGAGAGGTGGGTCCCTATGCCGGTAGCGGGCAGGAATCATTGACAGATGGCCCGCTGTCGTCGGCCACGCTGGCACAGCCCAGCGGCATCACTATAGGCAATGGCGGTAACGGCAAAAGGCTTTATTTTGCCGATAGCGAGACGAGTTCGATACGTTCGGCCGACGTGGACCCCTCGGGAAGGGTGCGGACTATTGTTGGCTTGGACCTGTTCATTTTTGGCGATGTGGATGGCGCCGATCACAGGATTCGTTTGCAGCATCCCATCGGCATCACCTACCACGACGGGACTTTGTACGTGGCCGACACCTATAACCACAAGATCAAGAAGGTCTTGCCGGAGACCCGCAGTTCGTTCACCTTCGTAGGCAATGGAACAGCGGGATTCCGCGACGGAAATGGCAGCGAGGCCCAATTGTCCGAGCCAACCGGCCTCAGCGCAGCCGATGGCAAGCTATACATAGCCGACACCAACAACCACGCCATCAGGGTAGCGGACCTGGCATCCGGGGAGTTGACCACCCTGGTGATAACCGGGCTTTAGGCGAGGCAGGTGACAATCCTCAACGCTTGATTCGAACGAGCCGGCCCAGGCCTACTCCTCCGCCGGACCTCTGTTAACGATAAAGAACCGGTCCAGTTGGGCCAGGTCCTTTTCCACCGATGTTTCGGCCTCGGGGAAATATTTTTCGGCTAACTCTTGCGCCGCCGGTACCTGGTCCGGGTCCAGTTCCAAAAGAATCACGCCGGTCTCTTTTAGATACTTTCCCGCCTGGGAAAACAACCGGCGGATGATCTCCATGCCATCTTCCCCGCCGTCCAGCGCCTCCTTGGGCTCCTTTTGTACCTCTGGCTGCAGCGTGGGGATTCGCTGAGAAGGGATATAGGGCAGGTTGGCGACGATCAAATCTAGCATCGTGGGCGATTCAGGCTGGTCCGTCACTCCAGTCAAGGCGTCCAACAGATCTCCGTAGCATAATGTGATTCGGTCGGCGACGTTATGGGATTGGACGTTATAGGCGGCAACCCTCAATGCCGGCTCAGAATTGTCTATTGCGTAGATATGCGCCGCCGGCATGTGGATGGCCAGGTTGATGGCTATCGCGCCGGTCCCCGTGCCGACGTCGGCGATGATCAGTTGGGGTGTCTCCATTCCCATGAGGGCCATGAAAAGGGCGTGTTCCACCATGGACTCGGTTTCGGGCCGGGGTATGAGGACTTCGGGGGTCACGGCAAGGTTTATGCCGTAAAATTCTTTATACCCGAAGATGTAGGCTAATGGCTCCCTTTGGCGGCGTCGTTCCAGGATCTCCGAGATGTCTTTCTCTTGCTGGGGTGTGATCTCGCGTTCCTGCTGGGAGAATATCTCCTGGCGGGGCATTCGCAGCACGTTCATTACCACCACCTCGGCCTCTAAGCGGGCGTCGACGATGTCGAACGACTCCAAAGTTCTATGGGTCTGCTGGATGGCTTCTCGAAGGATTGGCATTTACCGTCAACCCCCAGAGTTTAAGGTTAAGACGTCGCTGCTTCCGTCAAAGCTTGCTCTTCTTCCCAGGTGGTCAGGGCGTCGATGATATCGTCCAGGTAACCATCCATGATCTTGGGCATGCCGTGGAAACTGGCATTGATCCGGTGGTCGGTTATCCGGTCCTGGGGATAATTGTAGGTGCGGATCTTTTCCGAGCGTTCGGCGGTTCCCACTTGCGACCGGCGGGTTTGAGACATTTCCGCGGACTTGCGCTCCTCTTCCGCTTCGTAGATACGGGCGCGGAGCATGGCCATGGCCTTTTGTTTGTTTTTGTATTGAGACCGCTCGTCCTGACAGACCACCCTCACGCCCGAAGGCTCGTGGACGATACGAATCGCCGTGGCCACTTTATTCACATTCTGGCCCCCGTGACCACCGGCGTGGAACACGTCTATGCGCAGGTCTTCGGGATTGATCTTCACGTCAACCTCATCGGCCTCGGGCAAGACAACCACGGTAGCAGTAGAGGTATGGATGCGGCCCTGGGTTTCAGTATCGGGTATGCGCTGTACCCTGTGGATGCCGCGCTCGAACTTCAGCCGGCTGAACGCGCCCTTGCCCTGAACCTCAAAAACGATCTTATTGAAACCGCCAAGGGTAGATGGACTGGTGTCCATCACGTCTATCTTCCAATGATGGATTTGGGCGTAACGGGTGTAAGCCCGATATAGATCGCTGGCGAAAAGGCTGGCCTCATCGCCCCCGGTGCCAGACCTGATCTCAACGATGACATCCCGCTCGTCATTGGGATTCGCGGGAATCAGCGCCACTCGCAGCGTTTGGTCCAGACTCTCCAGAGCGGCATCGACTCCTTCCAGTTCTTCACGGGCCATATCGGCTAACTCAGGATCGGAACCTTCTTGGATGATGGCGGCCAGGTCTTCCCTGTCATGGACCATTCTCGCATGTTGGCGGGAGATTCCAGCCAATTGCTCTAGAGAAGCCCGCTCTTTGGCCAGCTCTTGTATCCTTGCGAAGTCGGTGGCGATTTCGGGCGTGGCCATAGACGCTTCGATTTCGTCGTAGCGTTTGATAACGGGCCCAAGCTTGTCAAATATCGAGGCCAATATGCCGCCTACACCGGTTCAATGGTAAAGAGAATCTTTCCGACTTTCGTTTAACTGCCAATGAGTTTATATTAAGCTGATTGGTCAAACAAGACTAAAAACGTAATTACGCCGGAAATCACGCCAGATCATTAAGGAGTTTCCGATTTCTGGTCCTTGAGGGTCCTTCCCATAGGGTTCCAGCTTGTTTGCTATGGTTTGTTCCCCCAATGCACGGCCACCGAGCCGAATCCCATGATTTGGTATCCCACCCGCAGCAAACCCGCGGTTTTGAACATGTCAGCCAACACCTTTGCCTCGATAAACTGATCCACCGACCGCGGCAAATAGGTGTACGCCGCCCGGTCCCCGGCCACCAACCTTCCCATCAGCGGCACCACCTGGTGGAAGTACCAACGTAGAATGGGTGTAAGGCCTCTCTTGCCCATAGGAGTCAATTCCAGAACGGCCACTCTCCCGCCGGGCCGTACCACCCGGGCCATCTCCGCAATGGCTTGATGGATCCCTTCCACCCCCGGCATGTTGCGCAGGCTAAAACCGGCGGTGCAGCAGGCAAATCTTGAGTCGGCGAATGGTAGATCCAGGGCATCACCCATCAGGAAAGCCATGTTGTCCGCCAAGCCCGCCGCCGCGGCCTTGGAACTGGCTCGGGCAATCATGCCCGGCAAAAGGTCTAACACCAACGAATGTTCAATACCGGGCCGACGTGCCACGGCCAACCCTAGATCACCTGTTCCCGCGGCCACGTCCAGGGCATTGCCGGTTAGACCCTGGGTGGCCACGCGCGCCGTGCGAGCCTTCCAGAGTCGATGGAGGCCCCCGGTCATCAGGTCGTTCATCAGATCGTAGCGGCCAACGATGCGAGAAAAAAGGCCGGCTACGTACTGTTGTTTGGCGTCTCCCTGTAGCTCAACCATGACGCGGGCCGTATTCGTTGTGGCGGAAGCGCCGGCTGCCTATGACTACGCCTCCCCAGTATATTGAAGATCGCCGGGCAGGGATTCGTCCAGGCCCAAGGCCACCATGATGCGTCCCACCGTGAACCGGACGATGTCGCCAATCCCCCTGGGTTTTAGATAGAATGCTGGCTCCGGCGGGGCGATGACCGCTCCCATGCGGCTCAAAGTCAGCATGTTTTCCAAATGGATGCTATGCAGGGGTGTTTCCCGTGGGACCAGCACCAGGGGGCGTCTTTCCTTCAAGCATACGTCGGCTGCCCGAAGCAGGAGGTTGCCCGACAGTCCATTGGCGATGGAGGCGATGCTGTTCATACTGGCCGGCACCACCACCATCCCGCCGGTGGGATAGGTGCCGCTGGCTATGGGCGCCCGCAGATTATTTACCGCGTAGTGGGTAAAATGGGGATGTTCTTGCCACTCCGACAGGCATTCGTTGAAAGACGCTTCCATCTCTTCTTCCCACACCAACTTGGCGCCGTTGGAACAGACCACCACGGTAGGCACGTCCCGGCGCAGGAGTTCATTGATGGCGCCTTGAGCCAGAACAGATCCGCTGGCGCCGGAAATTCCCACGATCACCGGTTTCATGACGGTTAGAAAACCATATCCAAAACTGTGAAAGTCAGCACCACCAGGGATATGACGCTGTTATATCGGAAGAACGGAGACGTCAGTTTCGACAGATTAGTAGGCGTCACCAAGCTATTTTCGTATATCAACAAGGCCACCGCAATGGCCAAACCGGTGTAATAGAGGATTCCCAGATCCATCCAAAGCCCCAGGACCAATAATGAAGCCGCCGAAGCCCCGTGCATGACCTTGGCCGTGATCAGGGCGCCGCCCACGCCGAAGCGTCGCGCCATGGATTTAACTCCGTAGCTTCGGTCGAATTCCAGGTCGGCGCACCCGTATATGACGTCGAACCCCCCCGCCCACGATGCCACCGCCAGCGAGAGCAAAACGGGTCGGAAATCCAACTGGCCCGTCACGCCAATCCATGCGGCCGTGGGCGCTATGGCCAGGGCCCAACCCAGTACGAAATGGCAACCCCAGGTGAAATACTTGGCGTAGGAGTAGAGCACCACGTAGACCGCCGCCACGGGGGCCAGGGCCAGGGCCAGCGGATTTAGCTGGGCCGCCGCGAGAAAAAGCACGGCCGTGGCGGCCGCCATCATGACAATAACTTCTAAAGGCCGAATCAGGCCCATGGGCATGTGACGGTTGGCGGTACGAGGGTTGACGGCATCCTCTTTCCGATGGACGAACCGATTGGCTGCCATACCCAGGGTCCGGGCGCCGGCCATGGCCACGTTGATCCAGATGAAGGTATCCCAGCCGGGCCATCCTCCGGCGGCCAGCAGCATGCCCATATAAGCGAAGGGCAGCGCGAATAGGGCTTCGTGAATTCGTACGAAGCCCAGGTACATGGGCAACCTTCCGGCGATGGCCCTTACTGGCCCATGGGCTGGACCTCGTGCTTGTTTGGCGCTGAGCATCAGTTTATCTTCTTGAGTCTAGCGGGCCGTCGAAGCCATACTCGCTCCATCGGGCGTCCACCTGGGCTTTTACGTGGGGGCTCATGGTAATCTCCGGCGGCCACTCCTTGGTGCGGCCTTCCTCGATCATCTTTTCGGTGGCGTCGATACCCATCTTGCTTCCGAACTTGGGCGTCACAGTGGCTAGGTCCAGATCATCGGCCGGGCCGGTGGCGAAAAACACGTCGCGGGAAGGATCGATATTGTTGGCTACTCGCCAGGCCACCTCCGAAACGTTGTTGACATCTACGAAATGGTCCACGGCTACGATGGTTTTGGTTAGGCTCATCAGCCCCAGCCCCCACAGGCCGTAAATCACCTTTCGCGCCTGGCCAGGATATTCCTTTTTTAACGAGACGATGACTAGATTGTGGAAGATCCCTTCGGCCGGCATGTTGATGTCGACAACTTCTGGAATGATGGCCTTGATAGCCGGCAGGAAGATCCGTTCGGTCACCTTGCCCATGTAGTAGTCTTCCATGGGCGGACGCCCTACGATGATAGTGGGGTAAATGGGGTCCTTTCGCTGGGTGATGGTGGTCACGTGGAAAACCGGGTATGGGTCTTCCATCGAATAATAACCCGTATGGTCCCCAAAGGGACCCTCCTCCCTTTCCTCGCCAAGGTTCACATATCCCTCAAGGATGACCTCCGCCTGGGCTGGGACCAGGAGATCGCAGGTCTTGGCCTTGACCATCTCCACGCCTTCCTCCCGGATGAACCCGGCCACGGCCATCTCATCCATGCCGGGGGGGACCGGCGCCGAGCCGGTCCATATGGTGGCCGGATCACCGCCCAACGCAACTGCCACCTCCAAGCGGTCCAGTCCCATTTCGGCCGCGGTTCGGTAGTGGCTGGCGCCCACCTTATGGGTCTGCCAGTGCAAACCGGTGGTGTTCCGGTCGAATACCTGAAGCCGGTAGGTGCCGTAATTCTGGACCCCGGTCTTGGGGTCTTTGCTGATGACCAGGGGCAGGGTGATATACCGCCCTCCGTCAAGCGGCCAGCACCTTATCACGGGGTACTTGAAAAGGTCGACGCCGTCCCCCTCGATCACCACATCCTGGCATGGGGCCCGGTGTACGGTTTTCGGCTGGAATGAGCCGAGGTGGACCAACTGCCCCAGGGTCCGCAGGCGGTTGATCAATCCCTCGGGCGGACCCTGCATCATCTCCAGAAAGCCCTGGATACGGGCGGCCAACTCGTCTATATTTTCCACGCCCAAAGCCCAGGCCATTCGTTTGTGGGAAGCAAATAGGCCGATCACCAGGGGGATGTCGTAGCCGGTCACGTTTTCAAACAGCAACGCCGGTCCGCCGGTTTTGACCATGCGGTCGGCTATCTCCGATATCTCCAAATCCCAACTTACCGGCGCGGTCACACGCCGCAGTTCTCCCCTTTCCTCCAGGAAAAGGATGAATTCTCTGAGGTCTTTAAACTTCATAACGATATATGCGTGCTAACGTGGGAAGCCTTCGAAAACGTTGGAGGGCCCCGGCGAAGATGGCGTGAAGCTGGACCACCTTAGCTAGGGTGAATGCAAGTCAGACGAAGGATAGTATAACGTCAATCGGATTGGCCATGGGATGGAATTCCCAAGTGGTGACCGTGGATTGGACAAGGATGAGGGCTGAAAACATGAAGCGGCCAAGGATTGCTCAACCCCCTTCATTGGGTTGCTTAGCGGTCTGTCTAGGAGACGCCTTGGTCAAATCCCGATGAAACCCGGGTCTGTGATTACACCCGGGTCTGGATGGAAACCAGGGTTCGGCTAAAATCAGGTAGTCTCGGCCTTTGTCTTTCCGAAGCAATCGCTGCAGTAAACGGGCCTATCGCCCTTTGGACGAAAAGGCACCATGGCGTCGTTGCCGCATTCAGCGCAGACTATAGGATACATTTCCCTGGGCTGGTCGGAATACATTCCGCCGCGCTGTTCGGTCCTGCGGACGGCTCGGCAACTCCGGCAACGTTTGGGCTCGTTGGAAAACCCTCTGGCATTGAAAATTCCTGTTCGCCAGCCGTGAATATGAACTCCCCCCCGCACTCCACACATATCAAAGTCTTGTCTGCAAGCGCCACGGCCGTCCTCCTTGTCTTAGCAACGCAGGTCTTGTTTGGCCAGGTGGGCGAAGGCCCAGGTTAGTACCAGTAACCTGACATATCCTGTTAACATAACCTAAATTTATGCCTACGAGTATTATACCCAGTGATTCTACTTATGCAACCTTCGGGGTCAACCAGCCTGACCGACTCAGTTCAATGCCGTTGCGGGCTTAATTTTGGCCGTCGCTACTCTTGGACCAAGAAACAGGAAGAAGCTTTGAATACGGCCCACAATTCCTGGCCGGATTTGATTGCCATTTCCGACATCGCGGCGCCGGTGATGTGGCATCGGAAGGGCTGGCCGCAGTCCAAGGTCACCGTGTAACCGGGAGGGAGGGCTTCCACCGCCGATACCGATCCGCGGAGCCAGTTTCTGGCCGACGAGCCCATCAAGTCGGTGTTAGACAGTATGATGTCCGATGCCCTGATTCCGACCGTGACCTTTCGAGGTGGAACCGGGTTGTCTGCCAGGTCTTTGGACCAGGGTTCAGGTCCGCTTCCTTCCTGATCCAAAGGCACTTCTAATCGAATACCATCCCCCACACAAATCATGGTGCCGTCCCTGGGATTTTGGCTTTCGACGATCAGATCGAACAGATTCTCCACACCCACCAAGCGCGCCACCCGCCCTCGTCCAGGCTGGCCCAGCACTTCCAGGGGTTCTCCCTCCGAAACCAACCTTCCTTGATCGACCACCTGCACCCAATCCGCCATGGCCAACGCTTCTTCCCGGTCGTGGGTGACCAACAGGGCTGGGATACCAGATTGGAGCACCATGGCCCGCACCTCGCTCCGTAAAACCCGCCGTAATTCAGCGTCCAAGGAGTTGAACGGTTCATCCAAAAGCAACACATCCGGTCCAGGAGCCATGGCGCGGGCCAGCGCTACACGCTGCTGTTGGCCGCCGGATAGTTCCCATGGGTATCTGTCCTCCAGCCCCTCCAGCCGCAGGGTCTGGACCAATTGCCTAACACCATCTCGGCCTGTCATCGAATTTCTATCAGATAGTCCGTAAGCGATATTAGCCTCAACCTTCAGGTGGGGAAACAGGTGGAATTGTTGGGTGAGATATCCGGTTCCGCGCCGGTAGGCCGGGACCATGGTTCCCGCCTCGCCGTTAAAAACTACCCTGCCGCCTATCTCGATATGGCCCGCGTCGGGGCGCACCAGGCCGGCGATGATTCGCAGAGTGGTGGACTTACCCGCGCCCGATGGGCCAAACAGCGCCGTAACCTGGCCTGGAGGAATGTCCCATTGGGCTTCCAGTGAGAACTCGCCCACGGAATAATTGGCCCAACCTCGTGTCCCATGGCTCTCCCGGCTCATAAATGTCCTGTCCAGCGGCGTCTTGTTGCCAGGCCCAGAGTCACCAAAACCAACACCGCTCCAGCCAGCAGCAACACTGACAG
This sequence comes from Dehalococcoidia bacterium, assembly GCA_034428715.1. Lineage (GTDB taxonomy): Bacteria > Chloroflexota > Dehalococcoidia > Lucifugimonadales > UBA3495 > Io17-Chloro-G2. Next base: position 12,559 of record DAOUHE010000301.1, read on the forward strand.
GGCCAACGCTTCTCCTAGATTGCTTTCCATCGCGGTCATTATGGCCAACGGCATGGTCTGGGTTTTCCCCGTCAGGTTGCCGGCAAACATCATGGTGGCGCCGAATTCCGAAAAAGCCCTGGCCCATGCCAGGCCCAAGCCGGCCAAGATGGACGGCCCAGCCAGCGGCAGGGTCAACCGGAAGAATGATCTTAAGGGCGATAGGCCAAGCGTCTCGGATATGTCCTCGTATTCAGTGGCCACCGCCTGGAATCCTATCCGGGAGGCACGGATGTAGAAGGGTGCGGCGACGAAGATCTGGGCAAAAACCACGGCTGCCGTAGTGAATGGCAGCGCGAGGCCCACGTTCTCCAAGAAGGGACCTATGACTCCCTGGCGGCCAAATGCCATGAGCATGGCCACCCCGGCCACCACCGGGGGCAATACGATGGGCAATTCTATCAGGCTGTCCACCACCCTCAGCAGCCCGGATTGGCTGCGGGCCAGCAGGTAGGCAAAAGGCGTTCCTAATAAAACGACCAAAACCATGCTGATGGCCGAGGTTATCAAGGATAGCTTCAGGGCTGTCAGAGCGAATTTGCTGGACAGGCTACCTAGAAGATTCCCCTGCCCGGCCGCGCTGATCAAAAGGGCCGCCAGGGGCAGCCCGATGAACATCAGATATACGATGCCGGCCGATGAGCCGAATATCCTTCCTGCCGGGGGGGATGGCGCCCTGATCTGCGGGCGCCTCACCGGCTCGCCGCCGGTCCAAACCCGTGGGACCCCAAGACCGACTGTCCCTTTGGCGACAGTACGAAGAGAATGAATTCCTCCGCCGTCCGGGGATGACGCGCTTCGTTCAGCGCCGCTATCGGATATTCCGCTATCACATTTGACGTTTCGGGGATTGGAATCACTCTGACCCTGTCCCGCACGTATTTAGCGCCGGCGTCGGTGGAGTAAACCACGCCGGCATCCAATTCTCCCAGGGCAACTTTGGTGGCCACGCCTCTGACGCTCGGCTCCAAAGTGACCACGTTCGCCATTATTCTGGCGGCTAGGTGGAGGCCGACCGGGGTTTCCCCAGTTTCCAGATTGGCAATCATCACTCGGGAGTATCGGCCGGCAGGGACATCCGGCAGGGCCAGGGCCAGTTTGATACCTTCATCTCCCAGCTTATGAACACTGGTCACCCTTTCACTTAGCACGCTTACACGGTTTGGTTCCTTTGGGACGATCACTACCAGCCCGTTGGTGGCGAAAATAACCGGCTTGCCATCTAGGACCCCACTGGCTTTCGCTAGGCTCATTTGCCTTTGGTCTGCCGATGCGAAAACGTCCCCGTGGGCGCCGTGTTCCAATTGCGTCCGCAGCCGTTGGCTGCCGGCCAGGTTGAGATTGACGGACACGCCGGGATTACCCGCCTCAAATTCCTTGGCAATCTCAGTAAATGCCTCGCTGAGCGAAATAGCGGCGAATACAGTCAATTCGACAGCGGATCCAGACAACTCATCATTGGCCGCTCCCGATGCCGGGACACAGCCCGTGGAGAGCAACAAGATCGAGACAACCAGGACGATGAGGCCATGCGTTTCGGGCGAATGACGCCGGAGGATACCAATGCCCAACCCCCGGGGTGGTTGCGCTAAAAAGGGCCGAGTACCAGGCATCAGATATTCCACGGGCTAATGGAACGCCATTCTGGGAGGCCAACTTCGTCTACAGAATCCTCGGGTCGTCATCACAGCTCGCCCGCTGCCCGCCGGGAGATATAGTTGGTGGCGCCACGGGCTTTATGGCGTTCGGCGCTGAACCGGGCCACCCAGTAGGCCAAAGGTTGCAGGGTATCGGCAAATTTGGCATCATATCCGGACCAGTTGCGGGCATGCTCTTCCGAACGGAAGAGGTTCATGGCGGCTCAACGCTGCGGCCGGCTTTCCGCGTCACCTCCCACTTCCGTAGCGGTGTACCCGACCAGAGTCTGCGGCGAGGCCACAAGGACCTCGCCGTCTTTCATCTCGACGGTTATGGGTTCTCCGCAGTCCAGGCACGGCGCGTCGATGCGAACCGTTTTACCGGGGAATAGCCAGCCAACGGCCAGCGATTCAACCCCTCATTGGGCAAACCATTTCTGTTGGCCATCCACCGTTATCCGGTATTGAGTCGGCATGTTATTGAAGGGCGGGAACGACACGATGTAGTCGGTTCCGGGATGGGTCCAGGCCGGGATACCGGTATCGATCAAATCGCGGAGGACCTGCTTGCCCTCCTCCACGGAAAGCCCCAGGTCTGCTGCCAACTCGGTGTAATGGGGCGCCTGTCCTGTCGCCACGAACCGCGTCATGATGTTGTGGAAAGCCTGGTCCAATACTTCAAGGTCCGCCATGGTGCACTCTTTTGATTGATTAGCCGGGAAAGGATTCGGCGGCATCTAAAATAAAATGCTGGGATATTTAATGACCCAACCGGGTTTGTCAGTGAGGCTGGCCAGATTGTAACGCAGACTTGTCAGTATATCAAGTGTAGTTTATCCTAACAGCATGAGTTCTTTGCGAAACGACTTGCGAGGACACCGGATCCAAGCCGGGTTGTCCCAGCGAGAACTTGCCGAACGGGCCGGAATCAGCCGTCAAGCCTTCGCCGCCGTGGAATCTGGGAAAGCCACACCAGCGACTTCGGTGGCATTGCGTCTGGCCCGGGCGCTAAATACCACGGTGGAAAACCTGTTTTCCCTGACGGATGACATGCCGCCGGTTGTGGAAGCGGAGTTGGTCGGGTCAAATCTCGGACCTAGCGGCGGAGAGATGGTCCCTCCCCGTCGGGCCACCATTACGCCCGTGGGAAACAGGTTATTTGCCAGACCGTTTGGCGAACGGCCCTCCGGCGGATCTGGATCAGCTGGGTTTGGGTCTGCAAGGTACGGATTGGTAGCTGCCGACGGCGTAATCTTATCCGGTGGCGGCGGTACATCCAAAGTGATGGTGCAACCCTTTGACCAGGTAGAGATGGAGACGCCATGCGTATCCCTATTGGGCTGCGATCCTTCGGTGGGAATCTTGGAAGCGGGCTTGCGGCATCGAGGCGTTCGGCTGGCGTGGGTGGAGGAAGGGAGTTACCAGGCGCTGGGCGGATTGTCCCGGGGCGAGGCCCACATCGCGGGTTGCCACTTGCGGGACGAGGCAACCGGGAAATACAACCACCCTTGGGCCCAGCGCATGTTGCCCTTCAACTACACGTTGATCGCCTTTGCCACCTGGCAACAAGGTCTGATGGTCGCTGGTGGGAACCCCAAGGGAATCACTGGAATCGGGCACTTGGACCGGCCCGACATCACCATCGTGAATCGCCCGGCCGGGTCGGGCAGCCGCGGCCTATTGGACCGGTTGCTTGAGTCGAATGTCATTGCCCCCGGATCGGTGCAGGGCTATGGCCGAGAACTACGCGGACATCTGGAGGTGGCGGCCGCCGTCGCCACGGGTCTGGCCGACGCGGGCATCGGGGTTCATGCCGCCGCATCGGCTCTGGGTCTGGATTTCCTGCGGTTGGAGGAAGAGAGCTATGACTTGGCGATACCCGATCATTTCCTGAACGAACCCGCTATCCAGATATTGCTGGACCTCCTTCGAATGCCAGCGGTCCAACGGAAGGTTGAGACCCTGGCAGGTTACGACATATCAGGGATGGGCATCCCAGTTTCGGTCAACTAGCGGAATGCGATGTTGGACCCGAACCTAAATTCAACATCGGCGTTAGCTTGACTCGATTTGGCCACAGGAGTCTAATTGCAACCACATGGCGCTGGGCTATCCCTGCGGGTCAAGTCGAAACGCACCATTGGGTCGGGAGCCGGCAAAAGCGCCAGAGCAAGGAGGAAGAGCAGCGATGGCGTTAGTACGATGCATAATGGAAATGGGGATGGGGGTGGATGTTCACGGCAAGGATTACACCAACGCGGCCAAGAGGGCAGTCTTCGATGCCATTCATCACAGCAGTTTAGGTTTTCAGCGGATGCTGGGGAAAACAGCCGATGATATGCGGGTTGACGTCACCATCGGCATACCAAATCCCGGCGCGGTGGATGAAAAGGCAGTCGCTGAGTCCCTGCCCCACGGCACCGCCTTCGTCAAGGCCGTCGTGGGTGGGCTAGAAATTCCCAATGAATCGGGGGACGACGCAATGGTCATCGCCAACGCCGCGGTGATAGTTAGCTTTGACGACGGGAAATGATCCAGGACTGGAATCAACCGCCTCTAGAAACAACCTGTTGAATTTGCAATAAAGGCCAAGCCACGCGAGCCCATCAGCCACAGACCGCCAAACGGTTCATGAGAAAAAGCCCCGAGTTTATCGGGGCTTTTTGGCGAGCCTATATCGATCCGCCGCCCGGTTACTTTCGGGTCGTCTTGGTGATTCCCTTGATATTGTTGACCAAGTCTGTGGGGTCCAACTCGTGTACACCCTGGAGATGCGCGCTCATGTCTGCGACGATCGCATCTTCGGTGTCGGCCTGGGACATGTACCGGCAAGGCTGGCCGTTCTCATCCATGGCCAAAGAAAGCATCGCATTGCACCGTGCATATTTCACCATCTCGTATTCCTCCTCGGCTTGGGCGCTCGGCCATCCGCCATGATTTTAATATGCCTGTTCAGTCGTAATCCGAGCTTATTATACCCCATTGTTGCCATCATGCCACCCTTCGGCGAGACTAAACACAAATTGCGCGCCGTTGGTTATTTGGGGCGCTAACCGTCCTCTTCGGGTTCTCCCCATCCACCGCCGCCTGGGGTGCGGATGCTGAGGATGTCTCCCGCTTCCACGTCCACGGTTTCTTTGCCGGCCAGCCTGACTTCTTCGAATCCGCCACGGAACAGGACGTTTTCTCCAGTCTCACCATGGTGGCCGCCGTGAAAACCCGGAGGCGGTAATTTGCGGCGCTCGGACAATACGGTGACCCGGGCCGGAGCCAAAAATTCCAGGTCCCTCACCAACCCGTCGCCACCCTTGTATTTACCGCCGCCGCCGGTGCCGCGGCGCAGGGCGTACCGTTTGAGACGCATGGGAAAGGCAAACTCCAGCGCTTCGATGGGGGTATTCAGGGTGTTGGTCATGTGCGTCTGAATGCCGGAGATGCCGTCTTTTTCCGGCCTGGCGCCCATGCCTCCGGCGATGGTCTCGTAGTAAACGAATGGTTTGTCGCGGACCGGATCATGGCCACCGACCAACACATTGTTCATGGTGCCTTGGCTGGATGCCGGGATCAGCATGGGCAGCGCCTGGGCCAACGCCGCAAACAACACGTCGGTGATGCGTTGCGATGTCTCCACGTTGCCGCCGGCCACCCCGTGTTGGGGCTCTGGGTTCACCAGGGTGCCCAAGGGAGTGATGATGTTCAGCGGCCGAAGGCATCCCTGGTTGGCGGGGGCGTCGCCGCCCACGATGCAGCGTATCACGTACAAACAGGCCGACAGGGTCACCGCCTGAGGGGCGTTGATGCAGCCGGGCCTCTGTGGGGAGGTGCCGGTGAAATCCACGGTCATGCCGTCGCCCGCAACGGTTATCGCCACGGCGATGGGAACCATTTGCTCGGTCAAGCCGTCGTCATCCATATAATCTAGCACCCGGTATACCCCGTCGGGGATGCCTTCAATAGCTTGGCGGGTCACCCGTTCGGAATAGTCCAGCAGCGCCGCCATGTGTTCCGAAGTGTCGGATATGCCATATCTGGCGGTCACCTCTTGCAGCCGCCGCTCGCCCACCCGGATGGACGCGATCTGGGCCGCCAAGTCTCCTCGGCGCTCCTCCGGGGTTCGGGAATTGCGGCAGATCAACTCGATGACTTCCTGGTTGAGCCTGCCTCTCCGGGCCAGCCTGATGGGCGGGATGATGGTCCCTTCCTGGTACAGCTCGGTGGAAAGGGGCAACGAGCCGGGAGTCATGCCGCCTACGTCGGCGTGATGGCCCCGGTTGGCCACGAACCCGGCTAGGTGTCGCGAACCATCTTCTTCAACAAATACCGGGGCGACCAATGTGATGTCGGGGAGATGGGTGCCGCCAAGATATGGGTCGTTGAGGATGACCATATCCCCAGAACGCAAACCCCGGGGAAAGGTGTTGAGGGCCGCTTCCACGGAGGCCGGCATGGCCCCCAGATGGACTGGTACGTGGGCAGCCTGGGCTACCATCTGCCCCTTGACGTCGAACACCGCGCAGGAATAGTCTCGCCGCTCCTTGATGTTGGGCGAGTAGGACGTCCGCTGCAGCGCCACACCCATCTCTTCGGCCGCTGAGATAAACATATTCTTGAAAACTTCCAGGCTGATGGCGTCAACTGCCATTGTTTACCCCAATGCGGCTAGAAGGTCGGACACCGGCGTCTCCCCTTGGGACACGGCCAGGGTGAAAAATTCTATGCTCATGATCTCTTGCATCAGGTCATCAGGCAGACGGGCAAAGGGCCCGTCAGGGTCCATCTGGGTCCGGTGGCAGGCCAGAGAAGCCGTCTTGGTATCAAAATAGAGGCTAACGTCCAAGGTGGTGGTCACCGCCTCATCGGGGGAGCCGATCTTTTCAGCCTCTAAACTGGCGAATGGCGGTTCGATGCCCAGTTCGTTCATCCGCCGCCACAGGTTCTGGAAATTACCGCGGGGAAAGCAGACGTAGTATAAGAATTGAGGGGTCCAAGCCGGGTGGGTGCTTGTTATATGTTTTTCGAGAGCGGCGCCGTCCCCAGCCGCCTGGAAGGCTTGGACGGTCCTGCTGTGGACCGTGATATGGTCAGGATGTCCGTAGCCTCCGGTGGGGTCGTGGGTAAAGACCATATCGGGCCGCACTTCTCGAATGATCTCCACTAATTTGGCTACTACCTCATCGCTTGGAGCCTGGTGCAGGGACCTGGGATGGTCGTTATCGGGTGTTCCGTCCATGCCCGAGTCCCGGTAACCCAAAAAGCGCACGTCCTGGACCCCAGTGACCTTCATGGCTTCCCGCAATTCCTCTTGGCGAACCTGATGCAAATTCTCGGGAGTCGCCAACGAGGGGTCGCTGATCTCGCCCACGTCGCCGTTGGTAGCGCAAACCAGCGTGATGCGGGCGCCCCTGGCGGCGAGCATGGCCAAAGAGCCTCCGAAGCCGAAACCCTCGTCGTCGGGATGGGCAAAGGCGGCCAGAACCGTTAGGTGGCTTAGGTCATGGGGGGTTCGTCGCACAAGTGGTCTCCAGGCTAGGTTATTCGTCGGCAGCTATGGCGCAAAGTGGAAGATTGACCGGGGGAGCCCCTCGATCTCCAGTTTTGAAAGATTGGTGACGTTGCTGGCATGATCAATATCAATGCCAACCAGAGGTCCACTGGTATCAAAATCAAGAACAACCCCATCGGCGGCTTCTTGTGAATCCGCTCCGGCATTGTCTGATAACTCAATGTACAGGGAATCCGTGTCAGGATAGTAATGGAACTTCATTACCTAACCTCGAACCTCCGATCGGGGAACGCGTTGTGAATAGTCTCGCCGTCTTCTAATGTCACTACCCTAAGGTATCTCCCGAGTTCCTGAATGTAAACCCAATACCGCACTCGGCCATCCGGCTGAACCTCTCGCCGTACGGAGTCACTAATCTCCATCTGGCACCACTCCCTTTGGATGTAGGGGCGTTTCCGGAGGACCTGCTCCTCAAAGTATGGGGTCGTCTTCACCGTCCACCCTACACCAACTCCAACAAAAGATTACCTAGGGGGTCCACCTCCGCATTCCAGCCGGGGGGGAGCACGATGGTGGTGTCCATTTGCAGGATCAGGGCAGGGCCGGAAATCAGGTGGCCGCAGTGCAGTTGGTCCCGCTGGTACAGGGCGGCCGTGGTGACTCCTTGAGAAAACACCACCTGGGCTTCCCCGGTTTGGGCCGAGGAGGGATCGCTTGGACCCGGATCCGCTGGCGTCAGTTCTAGTTTCTCCACTTCCAGTTCCAGTTTCAACCGCAGATTTACGATCTCAACCGGCTGGTTCCGGTCGGCGTACCCAAAACGCCTCAGGTGGGCCCGGTAGAAGCTCTCACCGATGGCCTGGCGCAGGTCCCTCCTCGTGGTGCCAGACCGCGGCGCAGCGGGATAATCGATGGTCAGTTCGAAGGACTGTCCCACGTATCGGACGTCGACAAAACGGCGGACTTCCATCTGGTCGACGGGCAATCCTTCGCCGGACAGTTCCTGCCTAGCCAGGCCTTCCATGCCGGAGAACTCCTCTTCCAACCTGGCCCGGTCTACGTCGCCGCCCCGCAGCATGACTGTTCGGGAGTAATCCTTCACCACGTCGGCTATGGCCACGCCCAACGCCGAGAGTATCCCGGGCCGAGCTGGCACCAGAATTCGCGGAATGGCCAATTCCTGGGCCAGGTCGCAACAATGCATCGGCCCAGCGCCGCCGAAGGGAATCAAAGTGAATTCTCGTGGATCGTAACCCCTCTCCAGGGATATGGTCCGAATGGCTCGTTCCATGTTGGAGTTGACCACTCGTATGATTCCCAAAGCCGCGTCCTGGATCCCGGCGCCGATCTGCCCGGCCACACCCGAGGCCAGGTCTTCCACACGTTTTCGGTCGAGGGTTAAACGTCCCCCCAAAAACTGGTCCGGAACAAGCCGCCCCAAGATGAGGTTGGCGTCTGTCACGGTGATCTGATCGCCTTTCCCGTAGCAGGCCGGGCCGGGGTCCGCGCCCGCCGACTGGGGTCCCACCACCAACGCGCCACCGTTGTCCACTCGGGCGATGGACCCGCCTCCGGCGCCCACCGTGTGAATCTCGATCATAGGCACGCTGATGGGGTATCCGCCCACTGTCTGGCCGGTGGTCTCTTTTATCTGGCCGGGGCATAGGGACACGTCGGTCGAGGTACCACCCATGTCCAGAGTTATGATGTCGGGGTACCCTGCTTGAACGCCGGTGTAGAATGCTCCCACCACGCCACCGGCGGGGCCGCTCAGGATGGTGCGCACGGGCTGTTCCGACGCCAGCCGGGAGGTGATGCTGCCTCCCGAGGACTGCATGATCCGTAATCGGTGGCCTAGAGAGCTTTCCAATTCACCTAGATAGCTGGCCATGATCTGGCCCACGTAGGAGTTGACCACCACGGTGCTGGTGCGTTCGTATTCCCTGAATTCGGGTAGGACGCGGCTGGATATCGAGATGAAGGGTTTGCCTGGCAGTCCACGCAGTGCTTCCAGCACCGCCTCTTCGTGGGCGGTATTCAGGAAAGAGAAAAGAAATGACACGGCGACGGCGTCGACCTTGGCCTCTTCCAACAATTCCGCCAGTGCGCTGATGGCCTCGGGAGTCAGGTCTTCGATGATGGCGCCGGTGTGGTCCACCCGTTCTTTCAGGCCAAAGCGTAATTCCCAAGGCGCCAGTGCCGGAGGGCGCTCCAGATTGAGATTGTACAGTTCCGCCCGGTTTTGCCGGCCTATCTCGAGAACGTCCTCGAAGCCCAATGTGGTCACCAGAGCCGTGCGCCCACCTTTCCCTTCAAGGAGGGCGTTGGTGGCTACGGTGGAACCGTGGACGAACTCAGCTTGTGTTACGCCCACGTCGGCCACGCCTTGAAGGATACCCTTTGATGGGTCAGCGGGGGTTGAGGGAAGTTTATGGACGGTCAGCCGGCCATCCTCCAGCACGGCAATGTCGGTGAAGGTGCCGCCTACGTCGATTCCCACTACGGTCCTGGGCATGGCTTAGAGCGCCAACCGATGGGGGCACGGGCTGGTTACGACTGGCGCAAACGCGGTTAAAGGATGTGTCATGCCTACTGCTCTACCAGAGCGATGCGCAGGCGCTTGTTTATGCGGCCTTTGCTTTCGTGGCCCACCACTTTTATGGCGCCGACTTCTCGGGTGTTGGCCACGTGGGTGCCTCCGTCGGCTTGCAGGTCCAGTCCGATGATGTTGATTGTGCGCACCTCGGTGATGCCGGCTGGTAGCAGGTTGATCTTGGTGCGGATCAGGTCGGGTATCTCATCCGCCTCGGCGCGGCTGAGGTTAGCAGCCAGCACATCACGGGCGGCGGCTACTTCCAGGTTTATCTTCTCTTCGATGTCGTGGGCAAATTGCGCGGTCATTTGCTCTAGTTCAAAGTCCATTCGGGCTTCCCCGGGTTTCATGTCGCCGCCGGTGACCTGGGCGCCGTAGTCCCTCCAGACGACACCGCAAAGTATGTGCAACGCTGTGTGGGTACGCATCAAGTTATACCTGAGGTCCCAATCAACGTGTCCGGTCAGGGGGCTGCCGGCTTGAGGCAAAGGTCCCTCGATCTGATGCACTATCTTTCCTGCAGACCGGGCTATTCGATGAACACGGTAGGTCAGGTCTCCCGAAGTCAATTCACCAACATCGGAGGGTTGGCCGCCGCCACCGGCATAGAATGCGGTGCGGTCTAACACCACCCCATTTTCCACCAGCTCTTCGACGGTAGCCTTAAACTCTTTCAAATAACTATCGTGATGGAAAAGCAATTCTGTCATGAATGACTCCCGTTTGCCATTGCCTCGCCTAACAGGTTTGCTGGGTCATGCGCGTGGGGTATTATAACAAACGTGACGCCTGGGTCGATGCCTAACAGCGAATTACGGAGCCACCCCGGGCCGATAATGGCCCAGGCTTGTATCGATAGTTTGGGCGGCATTCAGAAATCTAATGCACGCATCTCAGATCCAATACCGATAGCCGGGAAATTGCCTGTGTACTGCGTTGTCTTTGCGCCTGATGGATGACATAATACCCAATACTTAAAATCAGTCACACCTATACCTATTTTGGATTGGTTGAGTCGGACTGACTCCATGATACATTTCGTTCATCATCTTACTTTGGGGCTCAGATCATGAAACTGTCCTGCACCCAAGAGAACCTCAGCCGCGGATTAGCCATCGTGGGCCGCGCTGTGGCCACCAGAGCAACCTTGCCCGTTACCCAAAACGTGTTGCTGAGTGTAGACCAATCCATGCTTAAGCTCTCGGCCACCAATCTGGAGATCGCCATGACCACCTGGGTGGGGGCGATGGTGGAGGAAGAGGGTTCGATCACTGTTCCCGCCAGGTTGCTCAGCGAGTTCATCAACTCCTTACCCAACGAGCACATCGGCCTGGAGTTGGAACAGGGATCCGGAGTCCTGAGGGTGACTTGCGGCCGGGCCCAAGCCAACATCAACGGTACGGATGCCTCGGAGTTCCCGCCGGTGCCTACGGTGGAAGACGGGATGGCTGCACTGATAGACCCGCAGATTTTAAAGACCGCCATATCCAGGGTCGCCTTCGCCGCGGCCACCGAGGAATCCCGCCCAGTGCTAACTGGTGTAGAGGTAAAACTAGAAGGAGACCGGTTCACCTTGGCGGCAGCCGATGGCTTCAGGCTGGCGGTGCACCACGGCGGGTTACGCCAGCCGGTGGAATCTGAGACCAAGGTGATCGTCCCTGCCAGGACGCTCAATGAGTTAAACCGGTTGCTGGGCGTCCAGGAAGAACCGGTGGAAGTAATGGTCACCCCCTCCAAGGGTCAGGCGATGTTCCGGGTTCGCGGACCGGAAACGGTGGAATTGGTTTCTCAGTTGCTGCAGGGAACCTTTCCAAACTATGAGCAGTTGATACCCCAGAGCTTTCAGACCAGAGCCGTCTTTGACCTGCCCAATCTGTTGCGGGCAGCCCGCACCGCTGCCATCTTCGCCCGTGACGGCAGCAACATCATTCGCCTGGAAATGATGCCAGGGGATAACGGCGGAGCACCCGGCAAGGTGAAAATCTCCGCCCGGTCTGAAGAGGTTGGCGACAACCAAGGCGAAGTCGATGCCGAATTGCTGGAGGGAGAAGAGGGCAAGATAGCCTTCAACAGCCGGTACCTGCTGGACGTGCTGGCGGTCTTGGAACGAGGCAAGGTGGCCCTAGAAACCAGCAGTTCCTCCAGCCCAGGCGTCTTCAAACCCATAGACTCGGACGAATACCTTCACGTGGTGATGCCGATGTTTGTACAATGGTGACTAAATCCGCCTCCTGAGGAACCAAGGCAGGAACACTCCCTTCTATCCGTACCTCGTCCCTTGAAGCTGCGACCTGGATATCTAACGCCCGAAGAATCAACTCCGTATCTTCCTCTGAAGCCTGCAAAACCCACTGCATTATCCTTGCCGCTGCGTCCGGTAGAGTCTTGGCCAATAAATCGAGGTCTAAACTCATCGGCTGCGAAGTACAATTGGCCTTGTTCTCTTCCTCGAGACGAAGGCGGTGTTGGTTTAGTACTTCGCTCTTCGACTCAAGAATATTCTGTGGGAGTGACCCGTTGATGTACAGGTCAGCCAGTCTGTGTTGCTGCTCTTCGATCTTCTCCAACTCTTTGCCGATACCTATCTCCCTCGACTCGTCTACCTCATGCTCTCCGAAACGATTTGCCTCCCTTAGAATCCGTTCGGGGTCAGCCAGGATCTCAACAACCTGCTCTAGAACCGTTCGCTCTAAAGGTGCTACAGGAACGTATTTGGAGTCACAAGTTGCCTCGAATTTACCCGCATAAGAATGCCGGCAACGGTAGTAAGCGTATCGGCCTTTCGCCAAAGCCTGACCCATCATAGGTGTACCACATGCTAGGCAACGAATGTGGCCACGTAATTTGTAATGCCGGCTAGGCCGGCCTCTGAGGCGCCGTTGGGGGTCATTCAGGATCATCTGTGCAACAGCGAACTGAGGTGGATCCGGAAATTCGGACAGGTGGCTAAGTGAGAATCCTGCTCCTAAAATAAGCGCAGCTGTGGCTGTGAAGGAGGAGTGGGACATGTCAAAAGAACGGAGGAAGCACAGCCCGTCATTCAAGGCCAAGGTGG
>DAOUHE010000302.1:0-1690 GCA_034428715.1 Dehalococcoidia bacterium
GGTGCAATCAGATGAACAGTCAAAAGAGAGGAGGTGGCTGCCAACCAGAGCATTGGTAGACTTTGGAAAGACAGCGGGACCCTCACTTAACATTGCTCCAATACTGTCCAACTGATGGGGTCCACCTTAGAGAGCGCCGCCCACAACCCGAATCCCAACACCTTCAACCGATGTTGCATGCCTCCAATCTAACAAACTGGCTTGTTAACTTCAATGGTGATTAGACCTGGGTGATCAGACCTGCGTGATGTGTTGAGTATACAATCTGCGTTCGGGGTTAGCTTTTAACCTATCTGTCATTTAAAATAACGACATATTATAAGTATAAAACGACATTTAAGAGTTATAAGTAAATGAGAAATAGAATACAAGAAACCGAACGAGATGTCTTAGACGCGGTGCGCCATGGAGTGATCGCGGGATTAAAGCCAGCGGCCATCTACAGGCGGCTACCTGAGCAGTTTCCCGGGCGCAAGGTCCCAAATTTGAGGAAAGTTCAGCGACTGGCGCACGACATAAAGGACGCGTCAACCGATATCCCCACGTGGAAGGATGAACCATTTGTGTGGCATCGGATGGACCAATATAAAATCCCCTGGGAGGCTGGCCCCGTGGTGATCGACCTTGTAAGCCGATATTCGAAAGGCCGGTACGCGGGACAAATGTCTGGCTTCTTCGATCCAACCAGGCTGGGCATGTTCACCGCTATCCCAGGGCCTGCTGACTCTTCGAATAGTTTTTCCCGGCCCACTGCCCGCCAGGTCATCTGGTTTTGGCGCGTCCGGCAGGTTTTGCCACTTCACCCAGTGGTAGTGGTGGAGCTATTGGCCGCCCGGTTTGCTTTCGCGGAACTCGGGCAGGACATCTGGGGCCGTCCAATGCAAGTCGAGGGGCTCGAAAGACTGCTTACGGAATACCTTGGCGAGGAATCGTCGCAGGCGCTGGATCTTATAGAGCACCTAGCGGCTCTGATTACGGAGTATCAAAAGGAGGAAATAGTCTGAGGGGCCCGGGCACATAACGGTGCACAGGCCGTAAGAGTTTCGGTATTAGATGGCGGGATTAAGGCCTGTTTCGCCAAAAGCAGACACCTCTTAAAGGTTCGAACCGCGACGGGCAACGTAATATTCAAACGATTTGATCAAAGATAAAAATCCCGAGCCGTAATGACTAATACATTTTTCCTGTCTGGAATTGGCCCGTCCGGATAGATTCGAACCTACGACCCCTGAGTCCGAAGCCTAATGGTACCTGTCCCCGGTCATCCCCACAGATACGTTTTCGTACCTAGATGCCAAGCCATCCCCCAGGTTTTCCTATCTGCCGTCATATCCCGTCACGCCTGGTCCCTGTAAGTACGTTAGCAAAACGGTTAGCAAGACTCATAGCTGGCTTAGATACAACAACCGTCACCACATGCAGCCAACACCCTCTCCAATGGTATCCCGCCTCGCTATGGTACGGGCCGCCGCTTTTCCGCCAACGTTGGATCAATGAAAGTAACTAATCATCTATGCTATTAGGGTCGACCATTTCGTAGAATTCAATGTGTTGACTCTCAACTAGTACTCAGTCAACTTGGTTTTGGGATTTGTTTAAGAAAGGGGCCAATTGAGCTATCCTGCCTGGTGGGAAGTGTTGATGGCGGGGGTGGCAATGATGGTCAGGGACAAATACGCGGTGCGGCTGG
>DAOUHE010000303.1:0-50929 GCA_034428715.1 Dehalococcoidia bacterium
CCAGCCGCACCGCGTATTTGTCCCTGACCATCATTGCCACCCCCGCCATCAACACTTCCCACCAGGCAGGATAGCTCAATTGGCCCCTTTCTTAAACAAATCCCAAAACCAAGTTGACTGAGTACTAGCGCCTTATCTGGCTATCGGAATCGTCCGACCTTGGCCTCCCGCCAGGCCGCAGCGCCCGCACCCAGGAGGTGGAATAAATGGCCGAATCTCTCAGCAGGACCTTATCCCGGTTTTCCTACGCATTGGATTACCAGGCGCTTCCCCCTCAAGTCATCGACAAGATCAAAGCCTCATTGCTTCACGGGCTGATCATCGCCATCGTCGGGGCGGACACCGGCCACGGCAAGGCAGCCATCGGGTTCGCCAAAACCGAAGAACCCAAGGCCGACGGGGCCACGATCCTGGTGGACGGAAGCCGGGCAACCCGCAGCGGCGCGGTTTTCGCCAACAGTAAACTGATGCATACCACCAACCAATCAGATTCCTACCGGATGCTGATCCATCCCGGCCCGTGCGTGATACCCGCCGGTCTTGCGGCGGCCGAATTAAGCGGCGCCAGCGGCCGGGAATTGCTCACGGCCCTGGTGGCCGGTTATGAGGTTGAATCCCGCATCGCCGGTGATTTCATACCTTCGACACAGGCCAGGGGCTTTCGTTCCAGCCCCGTGTACGGCACGCTGGGGGCGGCCATAACCACCGGCAAGCTCATCGGCCTTACCGAAGACCAGGTGGTGACTTCGTTAGCCCTGGCGGCCACATTTACCGGCGGAACCACCGAAGGCGCCAGGGCCGACGGCAACGAAATGATGTTCCACGAACCCAACGCCACACGCAACGGGGTGATGGCCGCCCTGCTGGCCCGGGAGAACGTCAGGGGTTCCGAAACCGCCCTGGAAGGGGATGCCGGGTTTTACAACGCTTTCACCGGCAACAACCAGGGCAGGCTTTCCTACGTATTCTCCGGTCCGCCGGAAACGTCGGTTGCCACCGTAGCCGAAGATTTGGGCCAGCGTTGGGAGATCATGCACGTCACGCCCAAGATATACCAGACCGCCGGATATAACTGCCCTGTCATCGAGTTGATGACGCAGATCCGGTAGCGGCATGCCCTGGACCCCGCGGAGGTTGAAAGCATCATGGTGGACATGAACTGGCTGGAAACCTTGTACCCATCCCCAGCTTTCCCCAATACCCAGCGGAGCGCGCCGGGCGTCGGGAGCACCCACTACTTCGCTGCCTACACTTGCGTCCACGGCAATTATCCGCCGCTGAAAGCCCGCATTAACCCGGAAGAGGCAGCGCCGGCGGCATCCCCCGGCGACGATGAAATGGTCATGGGATTGCTAAACCGGGTGGAAATCATTGGTCACAAAGACCGGCCCGCCTTCGCGCCACGTATCACGATTCGGATGGTGGGCGGCACGACCTATCAGGGAGAATATCAAGGAAACGAGTTGGAGTGGGACTTGGCCACGGAGACGCAACGGGTCACCGCTCTCTTTAATGATATGAATTGGCCAGCCCATAAACTGCAAGGTATCGTCGAGGCTGTATCCACCTTCGAAGAGGCTCATAGGGTGGACCAGTTGATTCAGCTCTGTGTGAGAGGGTAAATGTCCCCAGGCATGTCCCCAGGAATGTCCCCGGAAGGCGGCGTTGTCCCGTAAGGCCGCCTCTCAAGCGCGTCTAAACATAGAACGCATCCGCTATCCAGCGTGCCTCGTAATGCTGGTAGAAAGCCTGCCATCTGGAGAATCATGGTCCTCATCCCGCTTCTGAGCCGTCATACGATTCCCGCCAACGCCTGCATTAGACCATCCAACATGAAGAAAACCCTGGGGGCAGCGTTAACTACGGCGATGCTGCTATTCGCCGCGTGTTCATCGCCCTCACCGGACGCTGCCCCCGGCTTTGTTGCCGGGGAATTTGGCGGACCGGCATTCAGCGCGGTGATCATTACCACCGACCTGGCCGTGGGTCCCAACAGGATGGTATTCGGCCTGGTGGACCGGGAAGGGATGCCGGTGAGGCCGGCCGAGGCCCAGGTCAAGGCGGTTTACCTCGACCCTCAGGGCAAAACTTCCAAGGTTCGAGCTACATCCGTGGCCCACTTCCAGGAATGGCCCGTGGGCGGCCAAGGGGTGTTCACAACCCAATTGTCCCTGGACAAACCCGGCTTCTGGCAATTGAAGGTCGAAACTTCCACCGCCGGCGGGACGGCAATCAACGCTGAAGGCGCCTTTGAGGTGAAAACCAACTCTGACACGCCCAAGGTGGGCCAGCCGGCACCCCGGAGCAGCACCCTCACGCTAGACAGCCTTAAAGACATCAACGAACTGGGCACCATCACCAGTGCCAAGCCCCCGGACCCCGACCTGTACCGGATGTCGGTGGATGAGGCACTGGATTCGGGCAAGCCCCTGGTTTTGGTGTTTTCCACCCCCGCCTTTTGCGTTAGCGCGACCTGCGGACCCCAGGTTGAGGTGGTCTCCCAGGTCAAGGAGAAATATAAAGACCGGGTAAATTTCATTCACGTGGAAGTTTTCGAGAACCCGCACCAGATCGAAGGCGGAAGGCCCGTGGGAGGCACGGTACCAGCGGTTAAAGAATGGAACCTGCCCACCGAGCCCTGGACCTTTGTTATCGACGGTGAAGGACTGGTACGAGCCAAGTTCGAGCAATTCACCACCGCCCAGGAGATCGAAGCGGCCCTGTTGGAGATCCTCTAGATATCGTTAGTCGGCGATCTGGGAAGCGACCAGAATGCGCCCTTCCGGGCCATCTTTTTCTTGAAAGGTAACGGTCACGGCGTCGCCGAATAACTGGTGCTCTCGCAAATGGGCCGGGGTCACCCCCGCATATCCTTCCGTGGTAAAGGTCCACATCTTTCCGCTGCTATCTTTGATCCTTAGGGTCTCAACCTCATCGATACCCCGGTCCACCACCTCCACGATCAAGCCCTCCACTTGCCTAGGTTCTTGACTGGCATTCCCGGATCCAGATTCGCCACAAGCCACAACTAAAACAAACGCCAGTATGAGAAAACCAGCCCTCGCGGCATTGAATCTTGAGGATCTGCTGAAGAAACTAATTGCGGAAGCGTTGGTTTCGGGACAGGATGGGGGCATTTCGGGCTTGGGCATCACGGATTGGGGCATCACGGATTGGGGCATCACGGGCTTCGGCATCAATGAAACTTGAATACCCGGGTAGCCACCGCTCCGGTGGCCAGCACCCAGCCACCCAGGATGGCCAGCTGAGGCCAGGTTGTCCACAATGGTTGCCCGGCATTGGCCACCTCGCGCATGGCCACCAGCATGGGTGTTAAAGGCAGAGCCTCAGCTAGGAATGGCAGCACCGATGGCAACGCCGCGGTTGAGAAGAAAGTGCCGGCGAAAAACATCATGGGTAGCGCGATGGCGTTGCCCATCCCGGAAGCGGCGGCAGGGGTACGCGACCAGGCCGACACGATGAAACCGATGTTCAAGAACACCAGGCTTCCCAGGGCGGCGATGCCCAATATGCCCAGCACGTTGACCGGCGCGTTCCCATGGATGCGGGCCCCGAAAACAAAAACCCCAACGGCCAGAATAATGGCCGCTTGGATTAACGCCAGCACCAGATGAGCCGCCACCTCACCCACAAAGTATTTCCAAATGGGCAACGGAGTCACCAGCAACCGTTTTAAGATAGACGAATTCCGGTAAGTGCTGATGCGCACCGCTATGGATATGATGGAGTTGGTCATGATGCCCAGGCCCACCAAACCCATCAACACGCCATCAAAATAGGAAACTTGGACCACCGGCACTTCTTCAGACTCAATCAGGCCCAAGTGCGCCACACCGGGCGTCTCCGCCAAGACCCGGGCTACAATGTTACGCACCGTACCATCCACCAGTTGATTCCTGCCGGGATTCGCGGAGCCGTATAGCAACCTTACCCGCAGCCGGCGGGCAGGGTCTTGCAATATTGACGGATCGTCTATTCCCTGGGGGATTATCAACAGATAATCAACGTCTCCCCGCGCCACGGCAGCACGGGCTTGGGCTTCTTCACCTCCATGTTCCCCAACATTCAGGAGGTTGATGGCCTCCAAATCATTCCGGATCTGCTGGGAAACGAGCGAAGCTGACTGGTCCAAGACCCACATTTCACCTGGACCCACTGCGTTGATGTCAATAAGGCCGAAGACCACTACCAACATTAGGGGGAAAAACAGGGCCCAAAAAGCCGCCTGCCGGTTACGGCTCATCATTTTGAGATTGGCCAGAGTCAGCGCTACCACGGTTAGTCCTCTAGTGCGTTGCCGGTAAGCTCAAGAAACACGTCTTCCAACGTCACCGGAGTGATTTCCATGTGTTCTAGACCAGCCCCGTTTTTACTGATCTGTTCCAAGACTTTCCCTAAAGACTTTGAATTGTTTTTCAGGCGCAGCAAATAAGTGTTTTTTTCTAGGAACTGACCTTGTACCACCTCCACACCCACGTCAAATCCGGAGATCTGGGCGTCGGTCAATGGGTTGGCCAAGACAACTTTGACACTGTATGTTGCCCCCAGCCGGGATATGAGATTGGCCGGGGTGTCTACCGCTACCAAACGGCCCTGGTCCATGATCGCCAATCTCTGACAAAGGTTTTGGGCTTCTTCCATGTAGTGGGTGGTCAGGACGATGGTCACATCCTGCTGGTGGATCTGCCTGATCAACGCCCAAATGTTTCGCCGTGCCAGAGGGTCCAAGCCAGTGGTGGGCTCGTCAAATATCACCAATTCGGGGGTATTAACCAGGCTGGCAGCCAGGGTGAAACGTTGCTTTTGCCCGCCGGAAAGTTGTTTTAGGAACATCTTGGCCTGGTCAGCAAGGTCAACCTTTTCCAAAAGTTCGGAAGGCCGCACCGATTTTGGGTAAAACGTTCCCAGCAGAGCGAGGATCTCTTTGAGGGTGAGGTAGTCGAAGTAGGCGGCGGATTGAAGCTGGACGCCGATTCTGGCCTTTACCTGTTGGACCTGCCGCCCGATGTCCAATCCGAGGACTGACACACTGCCCTGGGTCGGAGACTGGAGCCCCTCTATTATCTCCAGAGTGGTGGTTTTGCCCGCTCCGTTGGGTCCCAGGATGCCAAAAATCTCGCCCCGCCGGACGTTAAACGAAATACCGTCTACCGCATTGACCGAACCAAATCGCTTGACTAAAGATTCAACTAGGACCGCATCTTCCATTGCAACTGCAGGATTGTATCATGCTAACGGATTACCCTGGATCACCAGGATTGCCTGGGTTGCGCACAGCGGGAGCCAACTCGTTGACATCAAAATGCCCCTATGTTACGTTCCTACACGGTTGATCACAGGCGGCGGATCAGACCATCATCAAGAATACACAAAGCCTTCCCTTAGACGCTCCCTAGACGCTCCCTGGCGTAGATAATTAAAACAGCCCATGAGGCTTTTCTCAGTAATTCACCTTATGGCCGTTCCACCCCTCCGGCCCATGTCCATATTCACCTGCCCCGCGGCCTGCCCGAACCTAGAATTCCCCACTGAAACTTCATGGCTTTAAAGTCACCCGCCGCCCGCTGGTTCAAAGTGCTATGTTGGTCTTCGGTCTTGTCCGTGGGGGCATTGGTGGTGCTAGGCGGCATAGTAAGGGTCACCGGCTCCGGCTTGGGTTGCCCAGACTGGCCGCTATGCCATGGAAAATTCTTTCCGCCTTTGGAGCTTCAGCCGGTGATCGAATACAGCCACCGGCTGGTGGCCTCCGCCGTGGTTGGGCCGATCGTGTTGGCCACTTGCGTCGCGGCTTGGATCACCCAGCGGAGGGACCGCTGGATCGTGGTTACGGCCTCTGTAGCGGTGGTTTTACTTATCGGCCAGGCGTTGTTGGGCGGCGTCACGGTGCTGACCGAACTTCCCGGCGGAATAGTCGCGGCGCATTTGGCATTGGCTGAGGCATTACTGGCCACCCTCATCGTCCTGTTGGTGGTATCCCACCGGGGGCCGCTGATTTGGGATGGCCTGTCACGAAGATTCCCTGTTTTGATGCTGGCCGCCGCCTTGGCCGTATATGCATTGATCCTCACCGGTTCCTTCGTTACCGCGGCGGGAGCCACGGCGGCTTGCACCACATGGCCGCTTTGCCAGGGAAATGTCTTTCCCCAATCCACCTTTCAAGCCATCAATATGGGCCACCGGTTGGCCACCTTGGTATTTGGGCTATACGTGCTCTATGCCTTGCATCTGGGGTTTCGTGGCAAGAACCGGCCAGGTGGAGTAAAATTTCTTGCAATGGCAGCAACGATCATATTAGCTATGCAAGTAGCAGCAGGCGCGGCAACCGTTTGGCTGGACTTCGCCATTGGCCTACGGGCGCTTCACCTCTCCTTGGCCACCGCCCTATGGGGATTGTTGGCCGGTCTGGCGGCTTTAAGCCATACCAGTCCCAGCGCCGATCCCGATGCCGGTCTCACCGCGGGGAACCGGGAGCCTTTAAGTGGTTGATCAACAACAGGTGGCGCAGTCCCAGGTAGGAAAAGGCGGATCGATTTTTAGCCTTGCCCAAGACTACCTGAGCATGACCAAACCGCCGATCATCCTGCTGTTGGTAGTCACCGCGGTGGGCGCCATGTTTTTGGCAGCTGGCGGCCCGCCACCTTTGGTGTTGGTGATTTTGGTTTGCGTAGGAGGCTCTTTGGGCGCGGGGGGGGCCAACGCCCTGAACCATTACCTAGAGCAGGACATAGATTCCTTGATGCCCCGGACCCAGAAGAGGCCGGTCCCAGGACAACGGATCTCTCCTCGCAACGCTTTGGCCTTTGGCATTTTATTGAATGTCTTGTCCTTTGCCCTATTGGCCACCTGGGTCAACATGTGGGCGGCGGCCTTGACCATGTCGGCAACGCTTTTTTACGTGTTTGTCTACACCAGTTGGTTGAAGCGCAGCACACCCCATAACATAGTCATTGGCGGCGCCGCGGGGGCCATACCTCCCATGGTGGGATGGGCGGCGGTTACGGGCAGTGTAGATTTGCCGGCTGTGTACCTGTTCGCCATCGTCTTTTTCTGGACTCCTCCCCACTTCTGGGCATTGGCCCTCCTGCTCGAGAAAGACTATGCCCAGGCAGGGATACCGATGCTGCCGGTGGTTGCCGGGAGAGCCAACACTGTGGCGAATATTTTCCTTTATTCAATGGTCCTGATAGCCCTTTCCCTAGTGTTTGCGTTGATTTCATCCGTGGGATGGATATACCTGGGTAGCGCGTTTGCGTTGGGCGCGGTATTCATGATATTTGCTTGGCGGTTAAAGCAAAGTGATTCAAGGCCCAGGGCTCGAACGTTGTACTTATATTCTCTCCTTTACCTCGCCCTGTTGTTCGTGGCGATAATGGCTGACAGCTCCATTGGTTATGATTTTCTCTAGCTGCGATTCGTGCCCTGTTTCCGCCAAATCACATTGACAGTTTAGATGGGCCTGTGATAATGTCGCTCCGTTAGTGAAATTTCGCACTAATGATTTTCGATACTGAGACAAGGGAGTCTTTAAATGGGGTTCAACCCCCAAGGATCCGCGAGACGGTTGGCAAAAATAGCTTCTAGGGGAGATGGGGAGATGCCCAATTCGCCTAGGGCCAGAATTATCAAATTTCTAGCGATCTCAGCAGTCCTCCTACTTGTAAGCGTAGCTTGTTCCCAGGGCGACCGATCCACTTGGAACGCCGCCGGACCCGTAGCGGAAAAACAGCTTTTGCTGTTCAATGTTTTGGTTTGGATCATGGTCATTACATTTATCCTGGTGGAAGGGGTGCTCATCTATGCGGCCATCAAGTTCCGCGCCCGCCCCGGCCAAGGAAGGCCCAAGCAGGTACACGGGCATCTGCCGTTGGAGATTGCCTGGACCATCATACCCACGATTCTGATCATGGCCCTGGGCATCTGGTCCGTTTTGACCCTCTGGGAATTGGACCAGCCTCCCGCCTCAGCCGACTACGTATTGGAAGTGACCGCCACCGGCCACCAGTGGTGGTTCGAGTTCGAATACAAAGACGCCGGTGGCGGCAAAACCATCACCACCGCCAACGAGCTTCGCGTGCCAGTGGACACCCCAGTTCAGGTATGGCTGGAAAGCGATGACGTGATCCATAGCTTCTGGATCCCGCGGCTGGCCGGCAAGGTGGACATGATTCCCACCCACACGAACCGCCTGTGGTTCCAGGCGGATTCCAATATGATCGAGACCCTTCCCGCCACGTTCTTGGGACAATGCGCCGAGTTTTGCGGCCTTTCCCATGCGCTGATGAAATTCGAAGTCACCGTCATGGAGCAGGACGACTACGATGCATGGGTGGAGTCCTACGGTCAACCGCGAGTTTTGTCACCCAAGGCCCAAACGGGCCAGGGCATCTTCTTCGGTAATTGTGTGATGTGCCACACCTCCTCCGGGCCTGACTCTCCAGAACTTGTGGACCAACGGGTGGAGAACTTTTTGAACGTGAAAGAGAACATACCTGTCGCCCCGGCTCCCAACCTCACCGACCTGGCGACCCGCCGCCGGTTTGCGTCAGGGCTTTTGGACCTGAACGAAGACAACCTGCGATCCTGGCTGGAAAACCCTGACGACATCAAGCCCGGCAACTGGATGTTCGCCAAGGCGGACATTTACAATATCGAGGCGAAAAAGCTAAGCGACGACGACATTTCGGCCGTCATTGAGTATCTATTAAGCTTAAAGTAAACTAGTAACGGTTCAGGGTTACGCATCGGGTGAGCCTGGGCCGTGGATCGCCTGTTCCGAAATTGGAACGGCGGAGGCAGTAGATGGCGACAATAGCAGGCTACACTGGTGTGTGGAGCTGGATCACCACCGGTGTGTGGAGCTGGATCACCACCGTTGACCATAAACGCATCGGGATCCTTTACGGCTTCACCGCCTTCGCCATGCTGTTGATCGCTGGCCTTGAAGCCGGCGTGATGCGTTCCCAATTAGCGACCGCCGACAGTGACTTGATCAGCCCCGGTGTATTCAACCAGATGTTCACCATGCATGCCACGGCCATGGTGTTCAACGTGATCATGCCTCTCAGCGCCTCCTTCTTCAACTTGATCGTTCCCCTGGCCATTGGAGCCAGAGACGTGGCGTTTCCCAGGTTGAATGCCTTGAGCTACTGGCTGTTCCTGTTCGGGACCCTGCTACTTCACGCCGGGTTCCTGCAGAACCAGGCGCCCGACGCCGGCTGGTTCTCCTACGCCAGTCTCACGGAAAAACCATACAGCTCTAATATGGGTATGGATTTTTGGGCTCTAGGACTGCTAATACTGGGTACTTCCTCCGTGGCGGCGGCCCTGAATTTCATCGTCACGATCATTAACATGCGGGCGCCGGGCATGAGCCTGATGCGCATGCCGGTATTCATCTGGATGACGCTGATCGCATCGATCCTATTGGTCTTGGCCTTCCCGGTCATCACCGTGGGCTTGATCGAGCTCACCATGGACCGCAATTTTGGGACCCACTTCTTCATGCCCCAAGGAGGCGGCGACCCCCTCTTGTGGCAGCATTTATTCTGGGTGTTTGGCCACCCAGAAGTCTATATTCTGATTCTTCCTCCCATGGGTGTGGTATCAGAGGTTCTACCTGCTTTCTCCAGGAAGCCGTTGTTCGGCTATCCGTTCATAGTGTTTTCGGGGATCACGATCGGCATAATGAGCTGGGCTGTGTGGAGCCACCACATGTTCACGGTGGGATTGGGTCCGGTGGCCAACTCGGTGTTCACCATCACCACCATGCTTATCGCGGTGCCCACCGGGGTAAAGATATTCAACTGGATAGGCACCATGTGGGGCGGGGCGATCGAGCTTAAGACGCCTATGCTCTTCGCTATTGGCTTCATTTCCCTGTTTATAATCGGGGGCCTCAGCGGCATCTCCCACGCCGTGGCGCCGGCCGATAACCAGCAGCAAGACACCTATTACATAGTCGCCCACATCCACTATGTTTTGTTTGGCGGTTCCATATTCGGGATCTTTGCCGGTATCTACTATTGGGGGCCTAAGTTCACGGGAAAGCTGTTGGGTGAGGGTCTGGGCAAGCTCCATTTCTGGTTGCTTTTCATTGGGATGAACGTCACCTTCTTCCCTATGCACTTCGTTGGGATGAACGGAATGCCTCGCCGGGTCTACACGTATTCGGCAGAATCCGGCTTTGAGTTCTTTAACTCGCTGTCGTCTCTGGGTTACATCATCCTATTCATCGCGTTTGCGGTTTTCATCATCAATTTCCTGCGGAGCTCGAAGAAGGGAGCCGACGCTGGCCACGACCCATGGGACGCCCCTGGATTAGAGTGGAGCATTTCCTCTCCGCCGCCGGCATACAACTTTGCGAACATACCCCAAGTCCTGGGCCGTGACCAATATTGGATCGTCAAGGAACAGGCCCGGGAGGCAGGCCAAGAACCGCCGCAGGCCGAAGCCCACGTGGATGAGCGCACAATCCACATGCCTAGCCCGTCATACTGGCCCATAGTGATCGCCTTTGGTGTGACGTGGATCGCCGGTGGTCTTTTGACCCATTACTCCCTCAGTTTCATCGGAGGCCTCATTACCTTCGCGGGCGTGATAGGTTGGGGCAACGAGCCCGCCTCCGCCCAATCGGAACACTAGGAGTTACAAGCTTTGGCCCACGCGGTAGAACCGGCACACCATGCCGAAGAGGAATACACCACCACCGGCTTAAATCACCGGAAGCTACTGATGTGGGTGTTCTTGGGTTCCGACTGTATGTTTTTCGGGGCCTTGATCGCCACCTACATGGTCTATCGGGGGCAGAGTCTAAACGGACCGTACCCAATAGATATCATCAACGTGCCTGTGACGACCATCAGTACCTTCGTGCTGCTATGCAGCAGTTTCTCCATGGTTCAGGCCCTGGCGGCCACCAATAGAAACGATCAGAAAGGCATTAGAATCTGGCTGTTGGCCACCGCGTTCATGGGGGCGATTTTCATCGGTTTCCAGATCGTTGAGTTCAATTCGTTTAAGAACGAAGGGTTGACCCTGGGCGCGAACCTGTTCGGCGCCAGTTTCTTCACCCTGACGGGCTTCCACGGCGCCCACGTGACTTTGGGCATCATTTGGCTGCTGGCCATGTACGTTCTTGCCCTCAAGGGCCGGGTGGGTCCCGCTACCGCTCTTGACATAGAGCTAGTCGGCCTCTATTGGCACTTCGTCGACATCGTCTGGATCGTGATTTTTACCTTGCTGTATCTGATAGGTGGATTTGACCTCGGACCAGCGCCGGCCTCCAGCGGTTGATATTCCATCCCGGTTCTCATCTCTAAGGAGTTCGGTGAATGAGCAGTAGTCACCAAGAAGGCCAGCAGGGCCGCCATCCCACGTTCAAGCAATACGTGTTGGTGGCAGTTATCCTTTTTGCCATCACCATAGTCGAGTTCGTCTTGATCTGGCCAAGGGCGGGTATCGTCGAAAGTTTGGGTTACTCAAAGCTGCCCATTCTGGCTATCCTGTCGGCAGTCAAGTTTGCAATCGTCATCGCGTTTTACATGCACCTAAAATTCGACAACCGCCTGCTCACTTGGGTGTTCCTGGCCGGGTTGTTCCTGGCAATCGGGGTTGGTTTTTCACTTTTAGGCTTGTTCTTCGCGTTGGGCGGTCAGCCACGAGCCTACGCCCTGGAAAGGGCTGTCCCCTACGATGCCCATGCTGCGGAACAAGCAAGAGAAGAGGCCAAGGAAGCTCCAAAGGAAGTTCCCACACCAACTGTTGAACCCACTGAGCCGTCCCCTGTTTCAACCCCGGAGGGGACGGTAGCCGAAACGCCAACCCAAGCTCCGGAACCAGTGCCGCAGCCCGCCGGGTTGGACGGACAGGCGATTTTCGCCGGGCCCGGTGGATGCGGCGCCTGCCACACCATTGAGGGCCTCAGTGGAGGAACGCTGGGACCGAACCTAACCCACCTTGGAACCGATGCCGCCAGCCGCAAGCCCGGCTTGTCGGCCGCAGATTACATATTCGAGTCGATACGTGACCCCGAGGCATTTGTGGACACCGGGAACATTCCCGGGGTCATGACCAAGGACATCACCTCCGGCTTAAGCGATGACGAAGTCAAGGCATTGGTGGAATTCCTTCTCGCCCAGAAGTAGCCTCACCAATAATTCTTAGGCCACGTATTCCAAGACCCGCCGTTCCTTTCATAATTGCCAGACGGTAGCGTGTATGCCATTGGTATCCTTCGCCACCCACAGGCCGTCTGTATGAAGAACTTCTCCGGCCTTTCACACCATCAATCTTGGGTTTTCGCCAACGTTCCCAACGGTCCATCTTGGCAACCAGAATCGGCGTCACCCTTCCTCCAGGTGAAAAGCTCCATCGGCCCCTGCTGATATCACGCGAGTACCCGCCACGGCCACTAAATCTATCGGCCCGTAGATGTGGGGATAGATCGTTCCCGACCGGCTGGGCTCCCGTTTCAGCGGCGACGTAAGCAACTCTGTATCGACCTCCAGGGCCAATAGGCCTATCTCCCCAGCGAACAGACGATGGGCCACCTCTAAAAGCTGGGTTTCATCCTCAGAGCAGTGAATGAATCCTTCGGCTTCCAAACTGACGGCCACATACCCCTCATTAGGGTTTCTGGCTTCCCAATCGGCTCGTTTGGTCAGGTGAAATATGATGGTCATGATCCTCCACGCCCAGCGTTTGGTCGAAAGCGGGCGGTTTTATGATTGCCATTGTAACGGGGTAAGGGCACCGCTGCGACTGGGCGATTCAGGTAGAACCAAACGTTTTGGGGTCAGCAATCTCTGGGTTCCGCCCCGTATCTGGTGCCCCAAGCTTGTGTCTAGAATTCGTCGGCAGACGATGGTAGGATTGGTGAATCCACAACGGCCATTGGAGCGAACAGGGATATGCAGGCAGAACGGCACGACGGCGGCGGCCTAAAGTATATGACTATCCTACCCGACGGTTACGATCCAGGAACCCGCTATCCATTGGTCATCATGCTCCACGGCTTTGGCGCCAATATGCAAGACCTCGCCGGTTTAGCCCCGGCCATCAACCAGCGGGGTTACGTTTACGCTTTCCCCAACGCCCCGCTTCCCTTTGACCTGGGCGGAGGTTACACCGGCTGGGGATGGACGCCACGGGGCGCCGACGCCACTCCGGAAAATATTCGTGATGCCGAGGACTTGCTGGGCGAGTTTTTCGGAAAAGTGTTCCAGCAGCTAAACGTGGAACCCGGCCGGGCGTTGCTGATGGGTTTCTCCCAAGGCGGCGGGATGACCTACCGCTGCGGCCTGGAACGGAATTCCTTCTTCGCCGGTTTAGCCGCCCTCAGCGCTACCCTGCCCGACCGGGATTTGCTTGCCGCCAAGCTTCCGGAATCCCGAGACCAGAAGATTTTCATTGCCCACGGACGGCTAGACCCAACGATAGCCGTCGACCGGGCGGTAGCGGCCAAGGATTTTTTGGAAGAAGCCGGTTATACGCCCGAGTACCACGAATACGATATGGGCCACGAGATCAGCCCCCAGGAGCTGAAGGACTTGATACCGTGGATGGCCAGAGTTCTACCTCCCACCGATCAAGCTCCCGACTAGATCAAGCGCCCGGCCAGATCAAGCGCCAGGCAAGCGCCGCGAAAACCCACCCAGGTTTCTTCGGAATAACTCCAACAGCCATGAACGCCGCTCAGGTCCATAGGCCCAGGGTAACCCTAGAATCTCGCTCAGGACGAGGTTTATCCGGCCAGCGGCAATCCCGCTCTGGAACGCCTTTCAGATGAGATTTCCCAGTGGGGTTACCCGCGCCGGTGCTACAGCCTGTATTGTCTTTTTGGCGACGGCATGTGCCGGACCTGCGTTTACTCCCACCGCCACTTCACCGCCCTTGCCGGCGCCCTCGCCAACTTCTCAATCGGTCGTTCCTCATGCCGTCAACCTGCCGGCAGACGAGGGTATCCACCTGGCTCCCTTGGAGTGGTGGTATTTCAACGGCCACCTGACCGACTCCACCGGCCACCGTTACAGCTTCCATTTCGTCAACTTCATCACCGTCACCAGCGATGGCCAAATTCCCCAGCTTATGCAACTGAGCCTGGCCGATCATGACGAGGGCATCTACCTCACCGATGAAAAGCCCGCCCTAGTCAACAACTTGCAGCCAACCCAAGGCAGCTTCTCCTTCGACATGGCGGATTGGCACATGAGCGGCGCGGCCGGCATCTTTCCAAGCGCCTATGAGTTGGTTTTCAGCATCGGCGATTACGCCCTGGATCTGGCCGCCACATCCCAGCGTTCCGCCATCTTACATCAAGGATCGGGCCTGGTGGACATGGGCAAGGCAGGGAAGACCTTTTACTATTCCAGGACCAAGCTAGAGATCTCGGGCGAGTTGACCCGAAATGGTGTACCAACTCCGGTTGCCGGAAGGGCCTGGATGGACCATCAGTGGGGCGATTTTAGCACCCAACCCGTGGGCTGGGACTGGGCCAGCCTTCAGTTGGACGACGGCTCGGACTTGATGATCTCGCTGGTATGGGATTCATCTACCGGCCAGCCTATCATCAGCTACGGAACCTACGTCCCGGCCAGGGTGGATGCCAACTCTAGCGAAATGGCAGGCTTGTTACGCCATCTGTCAGGCGGTGACATCTCATTGACACCTACGAATTCCTGGCGCAGCCCCGCCAGTGGAGTGGAATACCCTTCGGGCTGGCTCTTGGAGATATCCTCCCTGGACCTGGAGATCACCCTTTTCCCGGTCCAGCAGAACGCCGAATTCGGCGACAGTCTGTACGTGCCCATCGCCTACTGGGAAGGTGCCGTCGCCGTTACAGGAGTTAAAGAAGGACAAAAGATCGCCGGCAACGGGTTCGTGGAACTGGTGGGTTACGACAAGGCTCGGCCCACGCGCCAAGCACCCTAGCGATTAACCCGCCGCCCGGATCTCGGCCTCCAAACGCGCCTGCTCTGTTGGAATATCCACCGGGGGGACAGGCACCGGCAAGGCCATAAGCAAATCTACGGCCGTACCTTCCAACACGGCTTGCTCCGCCTCGGTCAGGCCCCAACGCCGGCCAACGTCATTCGCGCCGTACATCACCGCCTGGCGAAAGCCGTAGTCGGCCACCGCCCGGTTGGTGATCTCAATTACCTTGTCCATCTAGATTTCTTTCCTCTCACTCGCCGGTTCATTCGGCAGTGGCCCAGGATCCGCCGTCGGCTATGTAGGTGCTGCCGCTGACGTATGACGCCTCGTCGGAGGCCAGCCACAATATCAGGTTGGCAATCTCGTCGGGACGGCCCACCCTGCCCATGGGGTGCCCGCCTTCCCGGCCCCGAAATGCCTCGGCGCTGGCGGTGCTGCCCCGCATTTGGGGTGTATCTATGCCGCCGGGGGCTATGCAGTTTATGCGAATGCCCTGGGATGTGTATTGTCCGGCTGCGATCTTTGTCAGATGTATGACCCCCGCCTTGCTCACGGCGTACGGCACGGAGTACGCCACTCCCCGCACTCCCGACATCGACGAGATATTCACGATGGAGCCGGCCCCATTGGCGATCATCGCCGGGATGACGTATTTGCAACAGTAGAACAGTCCCTTGAGATTGGTGTCCATAGTCAGGTCCCAATCGATATCCTCGACTTCAGCCAGGGGCGGGGTACGAATCAAGATGGCGGCTCCGTTCACCAACACGTCCAGCTTCCCAAACCGGGAGGCAGTCTCATCAACCATCTGCTTGACCTGCCCGGAGTCGGATATATTGACCACTGAGACCGCGGTGTTATCGTCACCACCCTCCAGCAATGCCCGGGTGGCTTCGGCGCCGGCGCGGTTGCGGTCGGCTATAACCACTTTCGCGCCTTCATCGAAGAACCGTTGACAGGTGGCCCGGCCAATCCCTGAACCGCCGCCGGTCACGATGGCCACCTTGTTTTCCAGCCGTCCCGCCATTGCCTCTCCTATTGCATCTCCCAGAGTTGCCGGCCAATGAGACTCTCCCTTAGGCCGGTATTTTGAGCCCTCGGCGCGAGGCCATCTTAGCACACGGTTTGGCCGCTTCCCCCAGTTCCCTGCTCCAACGTGTAGCGGCGGAAAGCATCTTGGACCTCGCCCCTTGCACCCTTGCCGCAACAAAGTTATTATGCTACCGCTTTGACTACCGCAGACTTGAAAACAGTCCTTCATCCGCTGCACGTGGAGCTGGGGGCGCGCATGGTCCCTTTTGGCGGTTGGGACATGCCGGTGCAATATTCGGGCATCTTGGGCGAGGTAAAAGCTGTCCGAACCGCGGCCGGAATTTTCGACGTGTCCCACATGGGCCGCTTGTATATCTCCGGCCCCCGATCGACCCAGTTCTTGGATTGGATACTTACCGGCTCGGCGGAGAGCCTCAGGGTAGGCCGGGCCCGCTATTGCATGATCTGCAACGAATCCGGCGGCGTCATCGACGACACGATCTTCTACCGCCTGGCCGAGAACCGGTATCTTTTGATTCCCAACGCTGGCAACCGTTCTGCAGTTGTGGATTGGTTCCAAGAGTGGATAGACGATCGATTTTCCGGCATGCCTGGTACCGATCCGGCTGTCTCACCACCTGTTTCAATGGCAGACCGCACTGATACCACCGCCTTGATCGCCTGTCAGGGACCGGATTCGGCCCAAATCATGGATTCCCTCTGCGACGGCGCTGCCTCCAGCGTGCGTCCTTTCGCCTGGAAGGAAGCGGGTATGGCAAACAAACCGGTGATGATCGGCCGCACGGGTTATACGGGAGAGGACGGGTTTGAGATCGTGTGCCAAACCCGGGACGCCGTTCTCATCTGGAATTCCTTGATGGAAAAGGGCGCCCTTCCCTGCGGCCTTGGCGCTCGGGACGTCCTCAGGCTGGAAGCGGGGCTTCCGCTGCACGGACATGAGATTGACGAGACTATTTCGCCCATCGAAGCTGGGCTGAGCCGTTTTGTGCGTTTCGATAAAGAGTACGTGGGATCCACGGTGCTGGCTCAACAAAACGAAACCGGTACCGAACGGAAACTGGTGGGCCTAACCGTCGAGGGGCGGAGCGCCCCAAGGGCGGAATATTCCATTTTGCATCAAGGCGAGGTCATCGGCCGGGTCACCAGCGGCAGCTATTCGCCCACCCTTGACACCAGCATCGCCATGGGCTACGTTTTGGGTCGTAACGCCAACCCAGGCCAGTCGGTTGACCTCGACATCCGTGGGCGCACCGTAGAAGCCAAAGTCGTGGAGTTGCCCTTCTATTCCAGGCCCAGGTAGGCTTGGGCACCAGCGGACCCAGGCTCTTGTAATTCCGGCCCCGGTAGATTCGGGAGGTCTAAATCCAGTTGAATCCGAACGACCGAAAATATACACGGGAACACGAGTGGATCAAGGTCGAACCCGAAGGTCCGGGCGGCAGCCAGGCTTTGACAGGGATCACCGAATACGCCCAGGACCAGTTGGGCGACATCGTCTATTTCGAACTACCGAAACCCGGCGACGCGGTCAAGCAATTGGAAAAGATGGGCGAGGTCGAATCGGTCAAGGCTGTATCAGACCTTTACTCCCCGGTCACCGGCGAAGTTTTGGAAGCCAACGAAAGATTGATGGACCACCCGGAGTTGGCCAACCAGGACCCTTTCGAAGAAGGCTGGCTGATCCGGGTGTCGATAGCCGATCCTGCGGAATTGGATTCTCTGATGTCAGCCGAAGAATACGAGGCTTTCATTGCGGGCCTCTAACCAGGGCGGGCCTCTAACCAGGGCGGGCCTCTACCCTGGGGCGGTTTGCCATGTCCACTTCGCCCCACGCACCAACCCACATTGCTGAATGCTGACCGCTGACCGCTGATAGCCAATGACTACCAATCATTTCCAATCCCACTATATTCCCAACACTCCATCCGAGCAGGCCGCGATGTTGGACACTCTGGGGATATCTTCCATCGACGACCTATTCCTGGATATACCCCGGGAGCACCGAAACCCTTCTTTAGACCTGCCAGACCCCCTTTCGGAACTGGAGATTCAGCAGGAATTGGCTAGCCTAGCCGCCAAGAACCGGCCGATGAGCAGCGGACCATCATTTTTGGGCGCCGGTTCCTACAACCATTTCATTCCGGCCATCGTCAAAGCGTTGATGATCCGGGGTGAGTTCCTCACGGCCTACACCCCCTACCAGGCCGAGGCCAGCCAGGGTACCCTCCAGGTGATCTACGAGTTCCAGACATTAGTCGCCAACCTCTATGACATGGATGTCGCCAACGCCGGGATGTACGACGGCGCCACCAGTCTGGCAGAAGCCGTTTTGATGGCCTGCCGGGTGACTCGCCGGCAACGAGTGGCCGTAGCCTCCACCGTCTCGCCCGCCTACCGCCAGGTTATTCAGACCTACTGCCAGTCCCAGGGAATCCAGGTAGACACCGTTTCAACCGATTCCCCGGGCGTCGACTCTAAGACATCCTGCCTGGTGCTGCAGTACCCAAACTTCTATGGGTACATCGAAGACATTGAAAAACTGTCGGCCGCCGCCCACCAGCAAGAAGCCCTCCTGGTGATATCGGCAGACCCAACGGCCATGGGCATGTTCCAACCGCCCGGCCATTACGGCGCCGACATCGTCACCGGCGAAGGCCAGCCCCTGGGCATCCCCGTCAGCTACGGCGGTCCCTATGTTGGCCTATTCTCCACCAAACAGGAATACATCCGTCAGATGCCCAGCCGCCTGTCGGGCCGCACGGTGGACAGCCAGGGCCGGACTGGCTATGTTCTGACGCTGCAAACCCGGGAACAGCACATCCGCCGGGAGAGAGCCACCAGCAACATTTGCACCAACGAAGCCCTCTATGCCCTGGCCTCCACCATCTATCTGGCGGCCCTGGGCAAACACGGGCTGCGCCAGGTGGCAGAACTCTGTTACCAAAAAGCCCACTACGCCGCTTCCCAGATCGCCGGCTTGCCCGGTTATTCCATGCCCATCGATGGAACGTTTTTCCAGGAATTCGTCGTCCAATGCCCCGCTCCGCCGGGCGAGATCAACCGTAAGCTCATGGAGAAAAACATACTGGGTGGTCTCGATCTTACCGTTCCCCCTTACGAAGGGGGGACTACAGGGGGGTCGCCCAACTCCATGCTGCTCTGCGTCACCGAGATGAACACGCGGCAGGACATCGACGGGCTGGTGACTGCGCTGGGAGAATTCAACTAATGGCCACCGGACAAGGGCGCGATATCAGCCGGCTCCTTATGGAGCGTAGCACTCCAGGAAGGGCAGGAGCGGTCTTACCCGCTCCAGACGTTCCAGCCCAACCTATGCCCGACGCGCCATTGCTGCGGGCCGACCTGGCGTTGCCGGAAGTATCGGAACCGGAGGTTGTTCAGTACTTCACCAATCTGAGCCAGCGTAACTTCTCCATCGACACTCATTTCTACCCCTTGGGCAGTTGCACCATGAAGTACAACCCCAAGATCAATGATGAGGTGTCTTTCCTACCCGGTTTTGCCGCTGCCCACCCACTGCAGGGGGTTGAAGAATCCCAGGGCGCGCTGGAATTGCTCCACCGGCTTCAGGGTTTCCTGGCAGAGATCACCGGCCTGCCTGACATCAGCCTTTCCACGCTGGCCGGGGCCCATGGCGAACTGGCAGGGATGTTGATGATACGTGCGTATCACCGGTCCCGGGGAGAAACGGGGCGTTTAAAAGTGGCCATACCCGACAGCGCCCACGGTACCAACCCGGCATCGGCCGCCATGGCGGGTTTCGATGTGGTCGAATTGGCGTCCGACGCCGCCGGGAACGTGGACCTGAACGCGCTGCACGAGGTCGCCAGCGACGACCTGGCGGGAGTGATGATCACCCTGCCCAGCACGTTGGGGCTGTTCGACACCAACATAGTGGAGGTCTGCCGGGTCGTCCACCAGGCCGGTGGGCTGGTCTACGGCGACGGCGCTAATATGAACGCCCTGTTGGGCCGGGTAAAGCTGGGCGCCCTGGGTTTCGACGTCATCCACCTGAACCTGCACAAGACGTTCAGCACTCCTCACGGCGGCGGCGGTCCCGGCTCAGGCCCAGTGTGCGTCGCTCCGTTCCTACGTCCCTTCCTGCCCACCCCGGTGGTAATCAGGGCGAATGGGACTCAAGACCCTGCATTCGGCCTCTCAGCGCCGGAACAGAGCATCGGAAAGATGAGCGGCTTCCACGGGAACTTTGGCGTGCTAGTCCGGGCTTACACATACATCCGGACGTTGGGCGCCGCGGGCATCAAATCCATCAGCAGCAACGCCGTGTTGAACGCCAATTACCTGATGGAGGCCCTGAAAGACACCTATTACCTGCCCTACGACCGCACCTGCATGCACGAAGCGGTGTTCTCGGCCGATTGGCAGAAAGAAAAAGGTGCCAGCGGTCTAGAGGTGGCTAAAAGGCTGCTCGACTATGGGTTCCACGCCCCCACCATGTACTTCCCGCTGATAGTCCACGAAGCGCTGATGATAGAGCCCACCGAGTCGGAAACCCGGGAAACCCTGGACGTATTCATCCAGGCCCTGAAAGACATAGACCGTGAGATCAGTGAAAACCCGGACCTGGTCACCCACGCCCCCCACACCACCCCCGTCTCACGCCTAGACGAAGCCCTGGCGGCACGAAGGCCGGACCTAAAGTGGACGCCTGTGGAGTAGGTTGGCCGGCCCGTTAACCGGAAGTACAAATTGGCGCCCGGCCGCCATTTCGACTAACCTTGCTCCCTGATCTCCTCCAACGCCTGCCGCAGCACCTCCTCATCCACCCGCACTTCCACGCCGGCCCGCTCCTCTTGCAATAGCATCGCCACCCGGGAGTCCCGGCCACCCCAACCCCGGTTCATCGCCTCGGTCATCTCCTGCAGGGCCAGATTGGCCAGCCGCATCGGAACGTCGAACTCCCTCCCCACTCCCACGGCCAGGTCCACGTCCTTCCGGGCCAGCCGCAGGGCGAAGTCCGGCGGGTCGAACTTTCCCGGCAGCAGGTGCTCGGCCAGTCCCTCGAACATCCCGCGGCGTCCCCCAGCGCCTTTACGTACCGCCTGCCAAAGGGCCAGGGGCTCGACGCCAGCTTTGACTCCCATGGTGAACACTTCGGCCAACGCGCACTGGACCACGTATCCGGCGCAATTGTGGACCAGTTTGGCCACCGAACCTGCTCCCGCCGGACCCACGTAGTAAGCCGCGTCCCCAATGGAATCCAGCACCGGCTTGCACCGGTCGAACACCTCTTTGTCACCGCCGACCCAGATGGCCAAACGGCCCGACGCCGCACCCCTGGGTCCTCCGCTGACCGGAGCATCCAACACGTGGATGCCCCTTGCCGCCCCCACTTCGCTGATGTGGCGGATCAGCCCTGGGGTGCTGGTGCTCAAATCCAAGTAGACCTTTCCTTCGGTGAACCCCTGAAATAAACCGTCCTCGCCCAAGGCCACTGCCTCCACCTCGGTGGGACCGGGAAGAGACGTGAAGACGATCTCGCTGGCTTCAGCCACCTCCCGGGGGGTGTCGGCCCACGCTGCTCCCGCCTCCAGATGGCGGGTTGCCGACTCACGGCGAATGTCGTGAACGGTCAACTCGTTGCCGCCCTGAAGGACGTTGAAAGCCATGCTGCCGCCCATGGTCCCCAATCCGATAAATCCGACTTTCATGGTTCCTCCGTGATTTCCCGTCTTTATTCGTTCAGGCTTCTTCTAACGCATCCTAACCCTAAAGCCGTCCCATTATCCTAGAGCACCCATCCCGCGGCAAGGGAGATGTTATCATTGGTGGCAGATCACGAATCTAGATTCCAGGTGGGACCAGATGCTAGAACAGCGGGAAAAATTGTGGGTTTACGATGCGGTGGAACCGGGACAATCCGGTGGCGAGACGGTGGTGGAGATCACCGCTGAAAACATCGCGATGTACGCCACGGTGAGCCAAAATCCCGATGCAATGTACCGGAAAGGGGCGGCGGGTCAAGACACCGGAACACCGCTTTACGCCATGCCTACCATGGTAATTACCTACGCCCCTTTGCTTCGGGAGGAAATCGCCCAAACCAACGGTTTCGTAGCCCTAGAACATTCCACCACCGCCCGGCGTCAAACACCCTTTGCCAAATGCGAGGCCGTTTGGTTCCATCCGGTAAAAGAAGGCGACACCATCACCGGCACCCGCGGCGTTTTGGAGAAATACGAGCGCCGGGGCAGCAAGTTCGTCACCTTTCGGGTCCAGGCCCACAATCAACACGGCGAATTGGCGGCCCAATACGACTATACCTGCATCTTTGAATACAGCCAGGGGCAATTGACCGTGCCCAAAGAACCAGGAACCGATGTACCCAAGCCCCTGGTGGTGGCTCCGTCGGCACACCACGTCCTAACCTTTGATTCCATCGAAGTGGGTGACCAGCTGGCCACGCTGGAAATAACCGAGAGCCCAGAGATCATCCTGAGCAAGAATGACTTTCGTCTGGCGGGAAAGCCCAGCGTGAGCAATATCCATACCGATGAAGAGTTCGCCCGGAAGAACATCTTCGGCGGCGCTGTCAATTCCGGCCCGGCTTCCATGTCATACGTGGACCAGATGTTGGAACGTTCGTTCCCTCTGCGGTCTTTTTACCAAGGCGGCCGCCTGCTGATGCGGGCCATCACGCCCTTCAGGTCAGGAGACACGGTAACGTTCCAAGGTGAGATCACCGGCAAGAGAACCGAAGGAGAGGACAAGATCGTCGAATGCCGGGTCAAGGGAGTCAACCAGCGGTGCGAATTGGTCAACCTTTCCGACGCCGTGTTCGTTTTGCTGGGATAGGCTACTAACCGTCCTGACTTTCTTCCTCCAATATCTGGAGGAGCAGAGGCACCAAGGGCGGCAGGTCCTGCTGGATGGAGTCCCAGAGGATCGTTACATCCACACCAAAATAAGCGTGAATAAGCTCATTTCGCATTGCCCGGCTCTGACGCCACGGCATCTGGGGGTAGAGGGATTCAATCTCCGGCGGTACGTGCCCAGCCGCTTCGCCGATGATTTCGAAATTCCGAGTTACTGCATCGACGGTCCGTTGATCAAGGCAAAATTCCTCGTAGCTCATTCCGGAGGTGTATTGTTGGATTCGGCCGATCGCCTCCAAGATATCATGAATGCGGAACCTCCATTCCCTACGCCGCACGGACCGCCTCGTTTAGTATTGTGTCCCGGAGCGCCGGGTGTAACGAATCGGGTGTCACCAAATCAACCGGGCAACCGAGGATTTCTTCCAAATATGATTTGACCTCAGCGAGTTTGAAAAGACCAAAAGGCCGTTCGACCTCGATCAAAAGATCCACGTCGCTGCCGGGACCCGCCTCGCCCCGGGCCACTGAGCCGAATACGCTTAGAGATTTGACGCCCTGGTCTTTCAGTTCGGCCTTATGTGTCTCCAAAGCCTCTTTTACTTTATCCAGCCTCATCTCTCGCTCCGGCACATCCCGGTTCCAAACTTTCAGCCTAGCCTTGGAGTCTCACCGCCATTTTACCATTCCGGAACGTGCCCGCTCTGGCATAACCAGCTGATGGCTGAACGCTGAAAGCCACTTACCCCACCCGTCCATAAACGCGATCTGGCTTTACCAGCACCACAACCCCGTCTTGCTCGACCATGGCCCGGTCGTACTCCTCCCAATCCGGATGGTCCTTGTCGCCGCAGGCCCGGTAAACCTCCCGCAACAGCACTCTCAGCGCCTCGGCATCGGTATTCCTCGCGTCGTACAACGTGGCCTGACCCTCGACCACGGCGAAACGCCGCCAATCCGGGGTTACCGATAACACAGTGCATTTGGGGTTTCGGCGCAGGTTTCTGACCTTGGCCGAGTTACCCCTCACCGAGACGAATGCGGCGTTGCCCTGGTACGCTCCGCATACCACGATGCTCACCTGGCCAGCACCGTTTCGCCCTATGGTTGTGATGACGCCGGGATGGTTGGACTCCATGAAGGGACGGACTTCTTCGAAATTCATAAGATAACCCCTATTTGTCGTGATTTTCCCTAGTATATAGCGATAACTTGTACCGAGTTGATTTGTAATCTATAGTACGCGTCGATTCAAGATAAATTGTTTCGGTACCCGCTGGCCTGTTAGCCAGCAAGATGGTGATCTTTGAGCTACTGGCGTTGGCGGAATATTACCCCTATCGTGGCCACGTTGCTAGCCGCATTCAGTCTGGGTTGTTCCCAAGCAGCCTCCACCGCCCCACCGGAGCCAGCACCGGTAGCCAAGTCATCTCCGGCTTTTAAAACCGTGGTTCCAACGGCAACTACGGCAAGAGCCACCTCGGATGCCACCGCAGTAACGGCCCAGGTGGCCACGCCTGATCCACCGCCAACACCTACCACGGCCAGCGCTACCACGGCCAGGTCAACGGCAGAGGCGGCAACCCCGTCACCGATTCCGCTGACTCCTAACAAGGCCACTGCTTCCATGGCCACACCAACGACGGGATTGGCGACACCATCTCCAATCCCGCCGACTCCTTTGCCAACGGCAACGCTGCTGCCCACCGCCACG
This sequence comes from Dehalococcoidia bacterium, assembly GCA_034428715.1. Lineage (GTDB taxonomy): Bacteria > Chloroflexota > Dehalococcoidia > Lucifugimonadales > UBA3495 > Io17-Chloro-G2. The sequence continues at coordinate 24,577 of DAOUHE010000303.1, forward strand.
CCGCCGCCCACGCCTTTGCCGACCCCCGATCTCGAAGAGGTGCTCAAGGGTAAGCTTGCCTGGACCCAAGACGGCCTCAGCGATGACGAATCCAGGGCGTTGGAATATCTAACAAGCCTGAGCCTTTCGGATCCAGCCCTCGGCCAAGCCGTGTCGGATTACCCCTGGGTCATCGATGATATTACCAACGATGAGAAGTGGGCATTGAAATACCTTAGCGAGCTCCACGGGCGGGAAGCCAAAATAGGCGCACTTTTCGCCGAAAATCCTTGGTTCGTAGATGGTGTCATCGAACTCGAAAAGCGTGCATTGCAGTATATCAATGTGATCCACAAAACCAACGCCGTTTTGGGCGAGTCTCTTGCAAAGCTCCCCTGGATCCGGGACGACATTACCAGCCACGAGCGACGGGCTCTGCGCCGCTTGAGAGACCTCCAGGCAGAAGATGACGCTTTGGCAAAACAATTGGCTGCCATGCCTTTCTTTACCCAGTCCATAACCCGACTCGACGTCGACGCCTTGGCCGCGATCGAAAATCTTCGGGTGAATCATCCCCAGATCCTGGAGCAATTGTTGGAGCAAGAATGGTATCTGGACGGCTTGGACCAACTGGAGGCGGCCCTGGTAATGATGGTGGGCGCCCGGGAAAACGCTATCTTGGGCCCCGATGATCTGCGTGGTTTCTTGGTCAAGCACCACGCCGATTTCAGAAGCGTGGCGCTTCCATTGTCCGGAGACGTGCAGCTTATATTCATCCAATCGGCTCAGAACAAACTCAATGACGCCATAGTGGATCAGGTGGAAGACGCCATCCGGATCCTGGAAGAATTCATGTCCACGCCCTTCCCAGTCTCAGAGGTGGTGTTGCTCATGGCCACTCCCAGAGAGCTAAGCGGCGATTTCAACGTGGCAGGGCTCAATTTTGGCACCCACATAGTGGTTGACCCATCGTTGGCCCGCCAGGGAGACAACAACCGTGTGCTGAACCACGAGGTGGCCCATTACTATTGGGGCTCGCGGGAAGCTCCCCTTTGGTTCTATGAAGGAGGCGCCGATTTTCTTTCCAGCTACGTCCGGGACCGGCTTTACGATGACTCGCTGACTGACCAGGCGCAATACGTGGAAATAAGAGAGCTTCGGTACTGCAACGGCATGGGCATGACCACCATCCAGAAATTGATCGACGATCTGGAGCGTCAGGGTTTTGCTCAGCATTCCACCATGCCCTACTTTTTCTGTAATTACAGCACGGGCCAGAGCCTGTTCCTCAACCTGTTATTCGACCTGGGTTCCGACGCGGTGCGGGCAGCCATGGCCGGCATCTACCAGATCGCGGTCACCGAAGAAAGGCCGGCCACCGAAGCGGAGATATATCTTACGTTCCTGGGCCAAACCACTCCGGAAAATTCCGCCGCGTTTAAGGACACCTATCTCAAGATCCACGGTGGTGATCTGCCCGATGGGTAGCGTTTGCTTCTCAGCCCGATGATGCCCGAGATTCCAGAATCTGGTTAAAATAGCCAGCATGGAACTGAAAGAACTGGGCAAAACCGGCGTCATGGTGCCCGAGATTGGGCTCGGCACCTGGAAATACCATGGCGGTGTGGCGCCACTGCTGCGGGGTATCGATCTAGGGGCACGGTTCATCGACACCGCGGAGATGTACCGCACCGAGAACGTGGTGGGGCAGGCGTTGAAAGGCTTGCGAGACCAGGTTTTCCTGGCAACCAAGGTATCCGGAAGCCATCTTCGCCGCGGCCAAATAATCCGCGCCCTCGAGGCTAGCCTGCGTCTGCTGGAGGTCGATCAGGTCGATCTTTACCAGGTTCATTGGCCGAACCACGGCGTGCCCATCGGGGAAACAATGGCGGCCATGGAGGCCTTGGCCGACGACGGCACGGTGAAATACATCGGCGTAAGCAATTTCGATGTTCGCGAATTGCGAGAATCCCAACACGCCATGACCAACCATCCCATAGTCTCCAACCAGGTCTTGTATAGCCTCAAAGACCGGGATATCGAACGTGATCTTTTGCCATATTGCCAGGAACAGTCGATCAATGTCATCGCCTACACCCCATTGGCCGACGGCTCGCTGGCAAACAAGCCCCGGTTCTCCGGCAGGCTGAACAAGGGCATCTCCACCCTTCAGGAGGTGGCGTCAGAAGTGAAAAAAACCATGGCACAGGTGTCATTGAACTGGTGTACCTCCCATGACGGCGTGATCGCCATCCCCAAGACCAATAGCCTGGCCAGGACGGAAGAGAACTGCGCGGCGTCGGATTGGCGTCTGTCGCCTGACCAGCTTCGCCGGTTGAATTCTTCTTTCGGCCGCTGAGCCACACCTAGAAATCGGATCATATTTGACAAAGATACGCGGAGGGCTGTAGGGTCGAGAAACGGTCACGATCATGATATAGGCGCTTTTTCGCCGGGCAAGCCTGGCCTTTTCTTCAGTTAGGAGATTTCGATGAACCCAAATAACGGGCACCGCCAAAATGGCGCCTCGCCTGCCGCGATAACCGTCAATGGCCTTTGGAAGGTGTTTGGCAAGCGTGGTGAAAAAGCCCTGGCTCCGGAATATCAGGGATTAGGCAGGGCCGAAATCCAAGACCAGCTGGGCTGCGTGGTCGCCCTGAGAGATGTCGGCTTCCAAGTGGCTGAGGGCGAGACGTTCGTGGTAATGGGCCTATCTGGCAGCGGCAAATCCACCCTGGTCCGGTGCCTCATAAGGCTGATCGAGCCCACCGCGGGCGAGATATTCATCGACGGCCAGGACGTGTTGCGATTCGACGAAAAGACGGTGAACGAGTTCCGCCGCACCCAGGTTTCCATGGTATTCCAACACTACGGATTATTGCCCCACAGGACGGTGATAGAAAACGCCGCCTATGGTCTGGAGATACGCGGTGTGGATCAGGCGGAACGTTTGGCAAGGGCAGCGGCGATGCTGGAAAAAGTTGGCCTGTCCGGCCGTGAATACGCCGCTCCCAGGGAGTTGAGCGGAGGTATGCAGCAGCGGGTCGGTCTGGCTAGGGCCCTAACCGTGGACCCCGCCATCCTACTGATGGACGAACCTTTCAGCGGACTGGACCCCCTCATCCGCGCCCAAATGCGGGAGGAACTTGCCGAATTGCAAAGCGAAATGAAAAAGACCATCGTCTTTATCACCCACGACTTGGACGAGGCGATAACCGTGGGCGACCGAATAGCCATAATGCGCGACGGCGAGATCATCCAGCTAGGCACCCCAGAGGAGATCGTTGACCGCCCCACCGATGAGTTTGTGCAGGAATTTACCCGGGGAATCTCCAAAACCCGGGTGTTGCCCATCAGCAGGATCATGGAGCCGCCATGCTGCGTGGCATCCCAGGACGACTCTCCTGATACTGTGATACAAACGATGGAAAAGTTCGACCATCCCTATGTGTTCATCACCGGTAAAAATAAAGAATGTGTGGGTATCGCCACCAAAGAGCAAATCGCATCGTGCAGTACAGGGCAACAAGATTCCCTCAAAAACGTTAGTGCCCACCACCCCCAGGCGGTCCCCTCGGATACCTCCATCGAGAAAGTCCTACCCCTGATCATCGGACACCAATTCCCTATCCCCATCACCAACGAACACGGCAACCTGTTAGGTATGGCCTCTCAAAGCGCAATATTGGAAGTAATAGCGCAAAGCGCCAAAAATGGAACTTCGGCTCTGGAGTCCGAGCTGACCAGCAGGTAACCATTCCCCAAACCCAGTGGTTCTGCGTCGAATATCTCCCCTTCCAGGAGGACTTTCAACATGCACTTCGCCAGGCACAACAACAAGATGGGGTATGCCGGCCGTGATTATTTCTCACCCGGACAGTTAAGCGGCCGCAAGCAGCAACAGGTCGGCTTGGCGAGCGAGTTAACCGTGGACCCAGGCGTCTTGCTAATGGACGAGACTTTCAGTGGACTAGCACCATCCATCCCGGCCCAAATGCAGGAGGATTTGGCGGACCTCCAGCGAAACCTGAAAAAATCCATCATCGTTATCACGCCTGACCTAGATGAGGCCATGATAGTGGGTGACCGCAACGCGATCATGGAGGACGGCGGGACCATTGATCATGGTGCCCCCAAAAAGGCCGAATTACTGCAGCGTAACCATCAAACTCCGCCTGCTATTATGAGATTCAAGAGTGGGTTTCTCGTACTGGCAGGTCTTGGGTTCGCCCTTTTGGTTTCATTCCTGGTACACAGGTTGGACGTCCCCGGGGCATTAGAGTTTCCGGTGGATATCGGCAACCCGTTGACTAATAGCATCGACGGGTACGTTGAATGGATGGTGATAAATTTGGCCTGGTTCTTCGACGCCATCAGCGATAATCTTAAGCTCGCGTTGGGTAAATTGCGGGATTTCCTGGTATGGGTACCCTGGCCGGTGACGGTGGCCACCGTGTTGGTGGTTGGTTGGAAGGTCGCCACTTTTAAGATCGGATTATCCTCAGCCGTGGCATTGGCCTTCATTGGGGCGGTGGACCTCTGGGAAAGCGCGATGATAACCGTGGCCATCATGCTGGTGTCGGTGGCCATTTCAGTCATTATCGGTCTCGCCATCGGCGTGCTGGCCTCCCGGAGCAACTTGGTGGATGCCAGCATCCGCCCGCTGCTCGACGGGATGCAGACCATGCCCGCGTTCGTCTACCTAGTGCCTGGAATCATGTTTTTCGGCTTGGGAAACGTTCCAGCGGTCATTGCCACGGTGCTTTATTCCATCCCCCCTTGCATACGTCTGACAAACCTCGGAATCCGCCAGGTCGACCCCTCGGTGGTGGAAGCAGGCCGCGCATTCGGTTCCAGCCGGATACAGTTGCTCACCAAGGTGCAGATCCCGCTGGCGGTGCCCACCATCATGGCTGGGATCAACCAGACGGTCATGCTGGCGCTGGCCATGGCCACCATCGCTGCCATGGTGGGCGCCGGGGGCCTAGGTCTGGAGGTTTTGCGAGCCATGGGCCAATTGGAACAGGGAGACGCTTTTGTCGCTGGGGTGGCCATCGTCATCCTGGCCATCATAGTGGACCGCATATCCCAGGGATACATCAATTCCCGGCGCCGGTCGACAGAATAGCCAGACGAATTGACCCAGTGCGAATCGAACCGGGATCGCTGGGTTCCAGGTTGGCAAGGGCGTCCACGCCGTGGGCACGCTGCGGGATAGTTCCGACACGGTATAAACGAGGGCCGCTAAATTAGCGGCCCTCGTGTTTTGTACAGAGATTGTTTCTCGCCGTTTTACGGGGATGCGACGGTAGCTAGGGCTGCCTTGACCTTGGCTTCAACGTCGTCGGGAACCCATTCCGTCCACACCTCGCTGTTCTTCAGGAAATAGATTCCGGTCGCCTCGAACGGGTCATCAAAATCGTCCTTGTTCTCCGAATACCATCCCTCGGCCATCAACTGATTGACGCCGTTCCAGTCCCAGTTCCTGAGGAATGTTATGACCTCAGGGGCTTCGCCGATCAGGTCGGTATTGACCGCGATCAAAACCTCGGCCGGAGGGAAGGCGCAGCCTTCGCCGGGGTTTGCACAGCCTTCCGCCGCAGGCTCTTCCAACAGGGTCAGGTCCAGCTCATTTGAAGGCTTGGTGGGGCCCCAGAGATACCCGAGCCAGGGGTCGCCCTTCAGGTATGCGCCCTCCAGCGAAGCAAACAACCCGGCCTGGGTGCCGGGATCCCTCAGTTCTACCACGTCGTCAAGCCCGTAGGCCGTAATCTGCAGTTCGTTCACTCCGCGGCAGGACCAACCCGCGATGCAGCCGATCAGCACGGCCTTTCCACCGCTGTCGGGCTCAACCCACAAATCCTTGAACTCCGGGATGTCGCTCACCGAGACCAAACCCGGGTTCTGTTCAACCATGTAGGTCGGCACGACAAAGGTGCTCTGCCAGTTGTCTTCAAGGCTTTTGCCGGCGGCTACCACCTGGCCATCCTTCAAAGCCTTTGACCAGATCGCTTCTTGGTTTGGCAACCAAATCTCCATGGTGATGTCAATATCGTGTTTGATCAGGCCCTGAAACAGAGGTACCGTCGAACCATCGATCGCTTCGGTCGGATAACCGTAGCCGTTCTCGACGATATATCGGGCGACTCCGTTTTGCACCTGGGCGCTGGTCCAGTCCAAGCCGGCGAAGACCAAGGTGTCTTTAGGCGCTGGAGTGGGCTCGACCACAACCTCTTTGATGACTTCGACCACAACCTCTTTGATGACTTCGACCGGTACCTCTTTGATAACCTCGACCGGCACCTCTTTGACAACCTCGACGATCTTGTCTACCGGTACTTCCTGGACAACCACTTTTTCTACGATCTTTTCTACGGGTACTTCCTTGATGATCTCAGTGGTGGTGCCGCATGCAGCAAGCACCGCCAGCATCATAGCCGCAATGAATAACAAGGCTCCGCTCTTGACTGCCTTACGTTGGTTCATCATTGGTCTTCCTCCGGTTCCTTTGGATTAAATTCATACCATATTCTCCCCTGCCGGGGATATGAATTTTACGGCCTTTGGTCCGTCTTTGCCCTTTGGAGTATCGGCTATGGCTCACACACCCTATACTAAAACCCTTGATAGCGTCAACTCCGGCCTCATTTCATCGGTTCTACGGCGGTCCATCAGCCGCTTTATCCCTTCCCATGGCCAGGGCGGGCAATACTGCCGCCGCCGCCACGGCCGCGGCAACCAGTAGAAAGTTGTGAAACAGGGCCAGCCCAGCCTGGTTCAGTTCCTCTTGATAAGCCGCTATCCGGCCTAGAAACACATCGGTTGCTTCACCAGGCAACGGCAGCGGCAACTGGACTCCGGCGGTCAGGATTTGAAACTGCTCTACTCCCCATGCCGACAACGCGGCCAATCCCAGGGTCATGCCCATCATGCGGGACACCACCACCAACGCCGCAGCGGTAGTCCGGTATTCCTCGGCCGCCATTTCCAGCGCCTTGGCCGTCAAAGGCGCGATGACCAGGCCAAAACCAAACCCCGCCACGGCCAATTGCCAGGTCAACTGCGGGTCATTCACCTCCAAGTCCCAACCGCTGACCAACCACAAACCCACCGCAACCAGACACAACCCGGTCACCGTCACGGGGGGCGTCCCTGCTTTGCCTAAGGAGAGCCCTCCGATTATAGCTCCGGCAGGAATGGCCGCCGTTAGCCGCAGCAGCCAAAACGCGCCGACGATGGGCGTTTTGCCCATCACCGTGTTTGCCATCAATGGTATCGTCACCATGGCGATGATCAGGGAGACACCCACCAGTAACTGGGTGGCATTGGCGGCAATGAACGCCCACGACCGGAAAAGGGCCGGCGGCAGAAGGGACTGTTTTCGCCGGCGCTCCACCATCACCAGAATACCGGCTAGTCCCAAACCCGGCAACACCAAAGCAAATGGAACGGGTGATGATAGGGTAAACAGACCTCCTCGGGATAAACCCAAGGAAAGCAACGTAAGCGCCGCGATCAGCAGCGCTCCACCCAGGTAATCTACCTTCTGACCATCAGACCGCTGACCATCGGGCTGTTCACCTGGGGTAGATTTGAGCCGGACGCGATTTGGCAGCCAGGCCAGAGCCAGGCCCACCAGCGCGGCTTGGGGCAGGTTCAACCAAAATATCGCCCGCCAACCCCAGAACTCCACTATAGCCCCGCCGTATGCCGGTCCCAGCATCGACCCCGCCTCGGCCGCCGCGCCAACCACCCCCAGGGCCCAGCCTCGCCGATGAGGAGGCAATGCGCCAACGGCGATGGCCATCCCGATGGGCACGGTGGCCCCACCGCCCACGGCCTGAATCACTCTGGCCGCCACCATCCATTCGAGGCTGGTGGCCATGGCCACCAGGGCGCTGCCAAGGCAAAAGATTACCAGTGAGCACCCGTAAACCAGCCGGTACCCATACACGTCGGCAAATCGCCCGATCAACGGCATGGCAACCGTATAACCCAACAAATAGGCCGTAATGACCCACGAAACCCGGTCCAACCGGGCGATGGGAATCTTCAGGTCCAACATGACGCTGGGAAGGGCAGTGACCACCACCGTCTGGTCCAGGGCCGTGATGAAAACTCCCAGGGCCACGATGGAAAGTATGATTGGAACAGGAATCACGGGACCGGGTATCGCAGGAACAGGTATTACGGGAGGAGGAGCGCCGTTAGCAAGAAATTTGGAAGACGACGATTCATTGTCGCGGCGCATCTTACCGCCAGAAATTATTCGGGCAGGTCTATGACAACCGGAAGGTCGAAATCTCCCAGCGTCAGTAATCGCTCGGTGCCGGAGATGTCGGTGCTCAAAACCCGGCCGGATAGAAGCACTTGATGCACCAAGCCTTCCGGCATCTCCACCCACACATCCACGCCCACGTCACACCCTTCTCCGGCGCCGGGCACCAGACCCATCATTTCTTGGGAGCTGATGGATCCACTGACATGGTGGGTTTCCACTCCAGCCAGGTTTTCGATCCCAACCAACTCTGGCCTAACCGGTTCGCTCAACATCACGGCTTGAATGATATCAGCAAGGGTTACGCCGAATTGGGAGAAGTCCACGGGCAAGACCGATTGGGGAACGACGAGCCACCTTCCGGTGAATAGGTCCGTCATTCGCACCTCGCCGTCAACGCTCATCACGGTGATTTCGATATATGCTTGAGGCGTGGCCGACTGGGCTTCAACCACTACTTGGTACTTTCTGCCCGCCACATCCACCACTCCAAAGGCCCTGTTGATCTCCACTCCCGGAAAAAGGACGGTGCTTCCCTTCCGGTGTTCTAGTTCGAAGGTCGCGGTGCGTAGATCCAACATGCGGCTGGCAGCTTGCTGGAGAACCGCCGCGGCATTCAAAGGAGGCTCCGGTGTGTCCGTGGGCGCTGGCGTATCGGTCGGGGTTGGGGTTTCGGTGGCGGCCGTCGTTGCCACGGTTTGCGTATCTAAGGCCGTGCAACCCGCGGCTAAAATCAAGGCGGTCAGGATCGCCATCAAGCAAATAAAGCGTAGCCCTGGGTTCCCGCATCTCCAAATCATCAGAGTAGCTTCAGTTCCATGACCAAAACGCCAAGTTGCCTTCAGCCAACTCCCTGGGAGGAATTTCGCCCGCGGCGTCCAATATGTATACCCTATCTCCCTTGGGCGTCTCTCCGTTACGTCTGGCGAATGATTCCGTCTGGGTTCCGGACACTACCAGCCGAGTTCCATCGGGGGACCAGGGTGAATGGGAGTAGGCATATTGGTCGAAAAACGTCAGCATGATCAGAGAGCCCGATGATGGTTGGTAGGTGAACAGATCGCCCGCTCCAGATCCATTGGCTTCCGCCACCTTCCACTGAAAAGACCTCTGTTCCGGTTCCAAGGCCACCCAGGCTATCTTGTCTCCGGAGGGCGACCAGAAAAAGCCCACCACATCTTCCTCAGCCACGCTTCGAACATTGCTTCCATCCGTTGCAACCGTCCGCAGCCGGTCGTACACCCGCGAATCTGGACTCTGCCTGTCCACCACGGCCAGGCCCCTTCCCTCTGGGGACCAGGCCAAGGCGGCCAGTTCGCCTACCTCAAGAATAGACCGGGCTGTATCTACCCTACCCGTTTCTGCGATAAACAACGCTGATCTATCACCGGCCGGACTTTCACCATCGGTAGAGATGTAAGCCATGCGGGTCCCGTCGGGGGAAAGAGCCGGGACGCGAAATCCCTGTCCCACGTCTGCCAGGCTGGCCGGAGATGCACTGATAGAAGACTCGCTAAAAGGATTTCCCGCCAATTTCAGGTCATTTCCGGTGTGGAGCAATAACTTCTCACCACCAGTCCCCCAATGGAAATAAAGCGGAGCGCCCGTCTGCACCACCGGTGGTGGTCCTGAATTCTCAGTGTCCGCCACCAACAAGGCGAATGCCTGGGGTGTAGAAGCCAGAAAGGCCAGATATCTGTTGTCGGGCGACCAGTACAGGTAGTGGGGCGCGTCCTGAGCCACGACGGACGGCATCTCATTCTGGTAGATCGTCCTGGCTACGCCCGCGAAAGGATCCAATATTTCAACAGTGACTACCGGGCGGGGGCCCGAAGTCTCCACCCTCGATGCCGCTAGCTTGGTTCCATCGGGCGACCATGTAGGCCAGAAATAGAACCTGTTGAAACCCAACGGTTGCGCCATGACCCGGCCCTGCGGTCCCCGTTGCACCTGCCCCCCGCCAGTCAGGTTGACCAGGTTCGCCCCATCGGGGTCGATGGTAAATAGATCTCCCCCGGCGTTTAAATATACTATCCGGTCTACCATAACCTCTGCAGCACCCGCCGAATCGCCCAAATCCTGACCGTCGGCTATACCTTCAGCCGGAGCCCCTGAGCCCGGCCAGCATGCTAATAACCCGGCGATCAAAAACAGCGCCAGGCTCAGGGATGAATCGGTTCGTGTCAATCCTACACCCCTCAGCAACACCTTTCCTATGCCGCCAATCCGTGCCGCCACTACATCACGTCACTCCCTGCTCTGTATCCAGGCCAATACCAGCCATATCTGGCCCAGCCATCGCCCCGCGTATTCTCCCTGATTCACATCCTTGTCACAACTGTGGACAACCATTGGTCCACCACGCACAACGCGGTGTATACCAAGGACAACCCCATGCTAATAGAAGATAGTCAAAAAGGCACCGATTTCCGTTCCGCCAGCCAATAAGTCCACGGCCTCCTGTTGTAGGCAATCAATCCGATGTTATCCACTTCCAAACCAGACTTACCTATAGTAAATTACCAGCAAACCGAAGCTAACGTAGATTACACCACACACCAGTTATCCAGCCTGCCCACACCATTATGATTACTGTTAAACTGAGACTTCATGATTGATTCAGTCAGATTAAATATTAACGCTGGTAATGGCGGAAAAGGTTGCGCCAGCTTTTACAGGTCCAAATACCTTCCCAAAGGGGGACCTGATGGAGGCGATGGCGGCAATGGCGGTGATTCATATATCTGTGGAGACCCCTCTCTGAATACACTGTTGCACATAAAATTCAACAGTACGGTATATGTGGATTCTGGCGCTCATGGTAAAGGAAAAAACCGCCGAGGACGAAACGGGACGGATGGGATCATCAGGGTCCCACTAGGAACTGAGATCTGGGAACGGGTCAATCGGACCGAGCGGAGATTCATAGCCGATATTGTAGATACGAACCCAGTTTTGGTCGCTCATGGGGGAACGGGTGGGCTGGGGAATGCTCGTTTTGTGTCATCGACCAACCAGGAGCCCGTGTTAGCTGAAAGAGGAGAGACTGGGGAAAGGGTCATCTTATTTCTGGAACTGAAGCTATTGGCCGATGTTGGTCTTCTGGCTAGGCCGAACGCAGGGAAGTCAACATTGATCTCACGGTGCACGGCGGCAAAACCGAAGGTCGCTGATTATCCTTTCACGACAGTCGACCCTATTCTAGGTGTGGTGCCGCACCGGGATAAACACTTTGTCATGATGGAGATCCCAGGGCTTCTGGAAGGAGCATCCCGGGGTGTCGGGCTAGGCCAAGAATTCCTGCGCCATGCTGAACGCGCGCGGGTTTACGTGCACCTGTTAGATGGCACCAATGAGGACCCCGTGGCGGACTACCATATGCTTAACAAGGAACTGCGACAGTTCAATCCCGATCTTCTATCCAAACCGCAGATCATAGCGGTGAATAAGATCGACGTGACCGAAGTTAGAGAGGCTCAACGAGATATTACTGCTAGCCTTACTAAGGCGGTGAAGGAGTGGAGATCTGGCGAAGATTCGCCTGTGGTATTCATCTCGGCGGCAACCGGGGAAGGGGTTGCCGGCTTGCTGTCTAACATCCTAGGCTTGTTGGAAGTGTTACCTAAGGATATCCTAGAGCCTGGTACGCCAGCGGTCCAACCTCCAGTGAGACGGCGGGTGTACTTGCCGAATAAGGTCTGGGTTGAAGATGGGGTCTATGTCGTCCAATCCGAGGTGCTGGAGCGGTTGGCAGCGTTGGCGGATACAAGAGATAGCCGGGTGGTGATTCAACTATGGCGGGAAATGGAACGCCGTGGGTTGGCACGCCAGTTGATAGATGCGGGCATCGAGGCTGGTGATACCATCAGAATCGGCGAGGTGGAAGTGGAGTGGTTCTGATATGGAAATCGGTGTTTTTGGCGGCACCTTTGATCCGATACACCGAGGCCACCTAGAACTGGCTCAAGCTGCACTCGACCAGTTATCCCTCGACCGGATCATATTCATCCCCGCTGGCCAGCCTTGGTTGAAAGCGGGGCAACCGGTCACTCCCGCCCATCACCGATTGGCAATGGTGCGGTTGGCCGTGGAACACAATCCCGCGTTCAGCGTTTCAGAAATGGAGATCAACCGAGCGGGGCCAACCTATACGGTAGATACGTTGGAGACTCTTCGCCGGGAATTGGGAGAAGACAAAGAACTTCATGTGATCTTGGGGTCGGACGTTTTAGAGACGTTTGACCGGTGGAAAGACCCGGAAAGGATTCTCGGACTTTGCCGCCTGGCCGTGGCTAAACGGTCTGGGGTGGGCGAATCTGAGATCAAAGGATTCCTTGACCGATTCCCAAATTTTTCTGATAAGGTTACCTTGCTGGACGCGAGTCCGCCGGACATCAAAGCCACCGATGTGCGCCACGCGATATCCAGAGACCAAGCGATCGAGAGCAACGTGCCAGATCCAGTGGTAGCTTACATAAAACAGTTTGGGCTGTATCAATTGGGCTGTACCGGGGGCCCGGAACCGGGAATATCCGGCAGCGGGGCGAAAGTGTGAATGATTTACCCGAGGTGAAACCGTGAGTGATGGTGTTGAGAGGTTATTGGAACTGGCGGAGGAAACCGGCGCCCTGAAGTACGGCGACTTTACCTTGACCTCTGGCAAGAAAAGTGCCTATTACTTCGACGGGCGGTTGCTTAGCCTGGACCCCGAAGGAGCATACCTGATCTCGCAGGCAGTTCTACCCATTCTCCTGGGAGCCGGCGCGACGGCAGTGGGAGGCCCTACTCTGGGGGCCGACCCGATCGTCGCTTCCATTGCCCTGACGGGGCATTTGGCCGGCGAGAGGATTCCAGCATTCATCGTGAGAAAGGAAGCCAACGCCCATGGCATGGGGCAAGCCATTGAGGGCCCGCTTTCCCAGGGCAGCAAGGTGGCGATCATCGATGATACCTGCACCACCGGAGGGTCTTTGTTTCACGCCATCGAAGCGGCGGAGGCCGCGGGCTGCACCGTGGTGACGGTGGTGGCGGTGCTGGACCGGCGTGAGGGTGGTGGAGATGCCATCCGGGATAGGGGATATGAATTCGTATCCCTAATGGAAGCGACGCCCCAGGGGACGATTACCGTTACCTAAAGGACTTAAACACCGGCGCTATTCTCCGGGTCCGAATAGCTGGGAGAACCCGGTGATTTCAGCAGAACCTTCGGCCGGTGTCTCCAACTCTAGCGTTACCCCTTCCGACGCAACGGCCTTGCGTACGTATCCCATCCCAATGGTGTCTCCGCCGTTGGGAATGGACCCCAGCGAAGTCACCCGGCCGATGACCTTTCCATCTTGAACCAGCCCGGACCCCCAAGATGGCGTGGCATCCGGAGAAAATCGAAGCGTCACCAGGTGTTTCTGCACTTTTTGGTAGGTGTCAAGCCGGGCAATGACCTCCTGACCAATGTAACAGCCCTTGGTGAAATCAATTGATCCGATCAATCCGGCTTCCAGAGGATTATAGGGTTGGCCCATCTCGTTGCCGTAGGCGGGAACCGCGTTTTCCACCCGAACGGTCTCATAAGCTTCGGTGCCAATGGGAGTTACCCCGGTTTCCAATAGATGATTCCAAAGGGCCGGAGCGTCTTGGTTTGAAAGAAGCAGCGCGAACCCTGGCAGGGGGCCAAATGGTTTGTCGATAACTTGAACGGCTATCCCGCCAAGCGCGGCGATCTGGGCGGACACCATTCCGTAGGCGCTAAGGCCTCCCAGGTCCACGCCCCCGGTCTGTTCCAGCCATTGACGGCTGGTAGGCCCCACCAGGTGCAGCATGGCGTCTGAGGTTGTGTGGTCCTCAACCTCCAAGTCTTCCATGATGGTGTATTTGTCCAGCCAATCTATGATAGTCTGCTGGAGCTCGGGACTGGTGATGATCAGGGTGTGACCGCCAGTGTTGACCACATGAATAAGGTCGAGGATCCGGCCGGCGTCGGTGGTCAAGATAGTTGGGGCTCCCTGGCCGGAAGCAAGCTCGTCGACCTTGTTCGTGGACAGGCGGTTCAGTAAGTCCAGGGCGTCGTCCCCAATGGCGTGGAGGCGGCCCACGTAGGATATGTCGTGTACGGCGGTTCCGGTGGTGGCCGCCAGATATTCGCTGGAAGCCGTGCTGATGATGGCAGGCAACTCCCAGCCAAACCTCTCTTGAACCGTGCCGCCGGCAGCGGCGGTGAGCTGGTGAAGGGCGGAGCGTTGAAGGGCCATGATGTCCTCCCAAATGATAAGCGCCGCCATGCTATCATTTGGCGGCGCTTAAACTGGTCCAGTGTGTTCGGGCTTAAACGCTAAAGGAAGTGCCGCATCCGCAGGTCTTTTTAGCGTTGGGGTTGACGAAGACGAATCCCTTGCCGTTGAGGCCGTCTGAGAATTCCAACTCGGTGCCCACCAGGAAGATGTAGCTCTTCTTGTCAACCATGACCTTGACGCCGTGCTGCTCCACGATCTTGTCGCTCTCGCGTTCCTCATCGGTGATAGAAAGATCGTAGGTTAGCCCGGAGCATCCGCCGCCCTTGACCGCGACGCGGACGCCGACATTTTGTCTCATACCGTCTTTTTCGGCGAAATACTTGATCTTTTTCGCGGCTAATTCGCTGATCTGTACGCCTAGCTCCACACCGCCTTGTGTGATGGCCATGATATCCTCCTCGGAAAAACAACGGGTCAATCACGGACCCGAATATATTCTTACCGTTTATTCTAGGCTTACTGGTTGCCGCCAGTCAAGATTCACAGCTAAGTTCCGCCGCCTTTATGCTATAGGACGGAGACTTATGCGAGGAAAGCGAGCAATCGTTCTGTATCAAGATGGCTATCTAATTGCTTGGCAAACTCCGTGATCTTGGCCAAGTTGCGTGGATGAGCAATATCGGTCAACGGAGCCAGCGCTTCGGCGGTATCCAGGGTGTTGCTCGAAACAACCATCAGAGGAACGTCTCGTTGCATCGCCTCAGTCTTGACGTATTCAGTGGGATCACCCCCACCGGTCAATACCAGGCACCGGGTGCCTGCCAAAAGGCTGGCTAACTGGATATCGGGCCTTTGGGAGCGGACTATCACGGCTTGGTTGTCGTAGCGGCCATAGTATTCGGGGCCGGAGTCCATGATGTTTCCGCCGATGAGAAATTGTTGCACAGGCGCGTCTAGGTTCACGGGTTCTTGCACCCAATGCGCGCCAAGGGTTTCAGCGATCTGCCTAACCGTGGGGCCTTGAAGGATGCGAGATTCTGGGATAAGGCCCACCACGGGCAGGCCCAACGATCGAAGTTCGGCCAGAATGCCGTTCTTCGTCTCCTCAACCCTATGTTTGGTGACACGGGTCATGGCTATCCCGGCGAGATTTGAGCCAAAGGGTTCCACCGTCTGCATGATCCCAGTGGCAGACAGCGCGGGTGAATGGCGAAAGAGTACCAAGGCCTTGGCGCCGGCAAGATTTGTTGACTGGGCGGCGGCAACGGGGGTCAATCCGGTAGCCTCAGCCAAATCTGGACCATCCAAGATCACGCCGGAGGCAGACCCACGTAACGACTCAACGTCGGATTGGATCTGCCGGCCCACGGGATCGGATAAGCCCGAAGAAGTTGCAGAATCCGTGGGTAAAGGCCTGGCGATGGGAATGGCGGGACCGCCAGAAGGAGCCATCAGGGCTTGGTGAATGAACTCCACGCTGGGATCTTCGCCGTTGGAATCGTCTGGTCGTGAGAAGGGTTTGTAATATGCGCCGGTGGTTTGGGATTGAGCCAACTTAGCCAGCAGAGCGGCGGCCAAGGCCGTCTTGCCCGCGTCTGGTTGATGGGAAAGGATTTGAAGTACGCCCAACGTGGTCCTCGATGTGGTTCTAGGCGGTGCTTAGGGTATACCGTTGACAGACTTACTCGGCCACGTCCCTGGGGCCGGTATTTTCTGGGTCGAACCCCTGGGGGAACAGGGTGGTGGAATCGTATTTGGCGAACGCTAGGTCGGAACGGTGCAGACTGGCGCCGGAAAAGTTGGCTCCCCGCATGTCGGAGGCGATCCACATCGAGTCGCGAATCATGGCCAGGCTAAAATCCGCGCCGTCCAACGCTGTCCGGCTTAGGTCTGCGCCGTTCATGTTGGCAGATTTGAGGGATGCCTGGGAAAGATTCGCGTTGCGCAGGTCCGCCTCTATCATCGTTGCCTGGCTAAGGTCAGCCCCCGAAAGGTCGGCATTGATGAGGCCCGCCCGCACCAGCCGTGCCCTCCGTAAGGTGGCCTCCCGCAGATCTGCCCGGTTGAGATCTGCCCAATAAAGATTGGCATTTGTCAGATTGGCCCTGAAGCAAGCGGCACCGGTTAAGGAAGCTCCACTCATATCGGCGTCGGTAAAGTTGGTTTCCGTGAGGTCGCCGCCGGCCAAGTTAGCTTTGGATAGCTTGGCGCCGGTAAGGTTTGCCCCTTTAAGATTAACGTCCTTGATCCGTGCGCCGCGCAAATCGATGCCGGAAAGTTCTGCGCCTTCTAGGTCAAGCACCAGTTCCGGGTGTAACTCCTGCCATTGAGCCAATGAGTCCAACCCCTCCAACACCACCGCCAAGTGCTCGCGGTTAGCCACGTTAAAAACCCCCTATCAATACTCTGGTCGGCAACATAACACGCAGCCCTGGGGTTGTCATCCCGGGCTGCTTATAGAAGCTTGCCGCCGTAAATGGGTACAGGCAGGTTAACGGGCGGCCGTCGCCTCTTCGACCTCAAAGATTTTTTCGGCGATGGCCATTTTCAGATCAGTGACTTTGTTGAGGTCAGGAAAACCGCCGTCGGCTTTGCGGTCGAAGATCTTATCCCCGTCAAGCAAGACCTCTAACCGGCCCTGTCCCGCCGGGGTAAATTTCAAGGCCACGTCTCCAGCGTACGATCCCCAAAATTCCGTCGCCATCCACGTGGCGACAGGATAATATCCTCAAGCTACACAATAGATGATTTCTACTTCTACTTTGCCAAATTCGGCGCCTGGCATAAACCTCTCCAAGTGATAATGTCAGGTTCTGAGTGTAATCATTAGCAAATAGGATTGCAAGAAAGTCCGGTTGGAGATGGTGGCCGCTCCATCGTCTATCGCCGTGCCCTCACCCAGCCCTCGATAAGATCGGGGCTGGGTGAGGGTTCTTTTGGACGAACAACCTGACCCGGGTTGAGTAAAATTTCCGGCTCCCGAGGCGTTTAAGAAACGATGGCCGTGCCCTGGCCAACGGCGGTCGTGTCTTGATTTTGGTTTTCACACACCAGGTCTACGGTTACCTGGGTGCCCTTTTCCACCGGTTCCTGATGGACAACCTTGCCGCGGACGGTGATGGTGTCGCCGTCTTTGACCGGCCTGAGGAACTTTAGGTTAACCGTTCCCGTATGGTTGAAAACATCGGGGCCGAAGAACTTACGCAAAGATTCGGCGGCGAAGGTTATCGACATCCGGCCCGAGGCCAAGACATAGTCGGTGCCCAACTGACGCTGAGCCAATTCGGGGCTGTTGTGGATGTTCTCCCGTTCTAAGATGCCCACGCCTTCAAACTGGTCAATGCTCTTTTTGGTGATGGATTTGGTTACCGAGGGAATCTCTTGATCGATCTCTATCCTTGTGGATGCCATTTCTTTCCCACCTCGTCGGGTTTTTTCATCTGGTATGTGCGCAGCCGCTCCAACAGCCTGCCGTCTTCGTCGGTGGCGGTGGCTTCTATCACCAGATACGGTTTGTCCCGGCGCACGTATTTGTCGGCAATGCGCCCGGAAACGATGATCTTCTTGCCGGGGATGGGCGGATTGAAAAACTCCACTTCGTTGCCCGCGTTTACACCGCCGGTGGTGTCGTTGTACACCATGTTCAAGGCAGAGGCGTCGTGCTTTACCGCCAGCGTGGGGAAGGGGGCATCCGGGTCTTCCACCGACGCACGGAATTCGTCCAGCATCTCCTGGGTGAGGACGTATTCGAAAGAACCCAACTGCTCCCCTATCACCAGTTCATCGTATTTCAATTCTTTGGTGCCCTGGCTGAGCATAGGCCACCTCCAGTTTGGAATAGCGAGGATTTAGCTGTGCGAGCCTCCCAGACGGTGAAAATCCCGCAACCTGCCCTATATCATACCCCATCGAATCCAGTCAAATTGAACCGGGACTGGATCTGCCGGGGGGTTGCTACTGTGGTCTCGGAACGGGAAATACCCTATAATGGGGTTGACCCATCAACCCAACGTCAATCCAAGGTCAACTGCTATTTATGGACCTTACCTTTGAACGGGGGGACCCCCAACGACCCAAGGGCCATGCCCTGGTTTACTTCCGGGTGACCACTGAGCCGAGTAAGGTCTACGCCACCTACGTCATCACGCTGCCCATTAAAGCCGACCTGGCTAAATACGTTCCCCCATTCCTTGCTTCTCATCTTGGCGGGTTGCCCCTAGACAATTTCACTGCCTTCGCCATGCCCCCCATGCCTGAGCCGGTAGACGGGCACGAGGAGCTGGAGCGGATGAGCCGGCTAAGGGACGACGACCTGGTGTACGCCACGGATATGTTCTCCTACGACCTGCCGCGAGTGATGGAGGCCGTGACCGAGGCGGTGCAAGCGTATGCCCAGCTATGGGCCGACAGCACCAGCCAAGGCGTGGTGGCACAGGGATTGGAGTCTGGTGAGGGATCGGATTCCGGCCCGGTTGCGGAGGATGACGATTCGTCGTACCAGGTCAACGATGTGCTTTTCAGTCTGATGAGTGAAAGCGATAAGCTTGCCGAGTTATCCCGTTTCATGGGCAAGCTGCGATTCGCCGTCGAGGGCCACGACCAGGAAACAGCCGAAGAGGCTTGCCAGGAAATTACCACGTTGGCCAAACATCTACCCGGTGAGTTCCAGGTGTCGGACTTGTTGTCAGTGGCCAAAGACACTTCCCCCAAAAGCTCTAAGCTGGCCCAGCTCTACCTGGACCGGTGTTTTCGCCTGTCGGCGGGAGATTACGCCAGTGTCCAAAACCTGGAAGCGGAGATAAAGGGCCTCCAATCCCAGGGTTGATCCCGCGCCCAGCCGCCTCATACCGGGCAGCACCGGTCTCCCAAATTCCCGGACCCTCACGTGTCCACCGCCGAACCACGCCTGTTACAATACTGCCCGGAATCTTCCGAAATCCATGCGCTCCTGCTGGGCATGGGATTTGAACTGGCCCTACACCTTTTGGCGGGTCCGTAGCCCTTGGCCTACCTCTCACATTTGGGCATCACGAGCTTCCGCAACCTGGCGGAGTTAAGTTTGGATCTGCAGCCGGGAGTGGTGGTGTTCTTTGGGGGCAACGCCCAAGGGAAAACGGCATTGCTGGAGGCGGTCTACATCCTGGCCATCGCCCGCTCATTCCGGGCGGAAAACGAACGTGAGGTGGTGAATTTCGAGGCGGCGGCGGCGGGAGGAATGGCCTTGGTCAATGGGGTGATTGAAACCGGCGGCGAACAGCTTCGAGTGTATGTCGGTTATCAAGCTACGGCGAGCGCCTCAAAGATTGGAAACGGCGATGGACCCGCCTATTCGGTTCGAAAGCAGATCCGAGTCAGCCGAGTCCGGCGAACCGCCGCTGAGTTGGTCGGGCTGGTCAACGCGGTCCTATTCAGCGCGGAAGACATGGGATTGGTGCAAGGTCCGCCATCGGGCCGCCGCCGGTTCTTGGACATCTTGCTTTCCCAGGCAGACCGCATCTACGTAAAATCATTGCAACGCTACCAAAAGGTGGTGCAACAGCGGAACCAATTGCTTCGCCTGGTTCGGGATGGCAAGGCCCAAACGGATGAATTGGATTTCTGGGACGCCCAATTGGTTGCGGAGGGTGCCTGGATCACCTGGCGCAGGAAAGAGGCACTTGCCGCCCTGGCTCCTCTGTGTGTTCAGCAGCACCAGGAGTTGGCCGGCCCGGAGGGGGATCTGGGGGTGGCCTACCGGCCCAGCGTCCCGGTGGGAGATGATCTGGCTCATACCGAGGAACGGTTTCGAGAGGCGTTGGCGGCTGCCCGGGGCAGGGAGCGGGCGACCGCCGTAACCGCGGTGGGGCCACATCGAGACGACTTCGACCTGTTCATCGATCAAGTGGATATGGGGGTGTTCGCTTCCCGGGGCCAGGCTAGGACTTTGGCCCTAACGCTAAAATTAGCCGAGGCCGCCTATCTAACTGCGGCCCGGTCAGATGGCCCCATAGTCCTGCTGGATGATGTATTGTCGGAGATGGACGCGTCCCGGCGGGAAAAGGTGTTAGGCAAGGCAAACCAATACCAGCAAGTGTTGATAACCACCACCGACGTCGAGTTGGTCAGAGATCATTTTGGCAACGGAGCAACCTATTTTCAGGTGGAGGCCGGCGTGGTTTCGCCGTTAAAATAATCATGAGGTTTAGGGGTCTCACGAGCTAGTTACCGCCGGTGTAAAATCACCGTGTGATGGAAAGATTAAGGGCCGTAAGGTGAAACGTATTCTTCGCCTTCGTTTGGCACGAACCCTGTTACGCATGCTTCTCGCCGTGATGTTGATGGGGGTTCTGGGGAACGTACTTTGGAAGGAGTGGGAAGCCGGCGAGCCTGCGAATGTTTTACCGCACCAAGGCAACCCATTGGTCGTCGACGGCGAAGTCCTGGGGTTTGAACGCATGGAGCATTTGGTCGCCTTCAGCGTGGTGGTCCAGACCGGGAACGTGGAGCCTCACCTGGTGGAAGCAGTGATGAATGGGCAGGTGGTCGGCTCCGGACGGGTTGGAATCGACGGCTTGGTGAGGATACCCGCCGCGGGTGTACCAGTACATGCCATGTTGGCCCAATACGATCGGCACTATGAGGAAGCCGCCACCACCTGGGGCCTTGTTGAAAATATGCCGGGCGAACTGGATGTGGATTGGGAGGCAAGCAAATGGGCCCAGTGGCGGTGGGGCAACTTTGCTGTCGACACAGACGAAGCGCGCAATTTTGTTGCCAGCTTTGTGACTTTCAGGCTGCGGGGGCTTGACGAGAGCAGCTGACTATCGAGGCAAGGTCAGGCTAATTATCGGGCATGGCGCCCGACCGGCGGCCTAAGTTATAAACGAACTAGACATATTTAATTCCATCGAGGGGCCAACGACGATTTGATGCCGCTATGCCTGTAACCAAGGAGACGTTAGATGAGATCGCCCTGATCCGGGCGGAATACGACATGATCGTAGACCGGCTGGACCGGGAACCCAATGAGGTCGAGTTGGGGATGTTCGGGGCGTTGTGGAGCGAGCACTGCGGGTACAAACACTCAAAGCCGTTGCTTCGCCTGTTCCCCAGCAAGTCTTCGCGGGTGTTGTCTACCTCGGGGGCCGAAAACGCCGGAGCCGTGGATCTGGGCGGCGGGCTGGTGGCGGTCTTCAAGGTCGAATCGCACAACCACCCATCGGCGGTTGAGCCGTTGCAGGGGGCGGCAACGGGCGTCGGCGGAATCGTGCGGGATGTATTGGCCATGGGCGCCCGGCCGGTGGCCTTACTCAACTCTTTGCGGTTTGGCCCGCTGGACGAAGCGCAGAACCGCCACCTCTTTCATGGCGTGGTCGCGGGCATTTCCTGGTATGGCAACTGCATCGGAGTTCCCGACGTTGCCGGCGAGATATATTTCGACGCTTCCTACTCCGGGAACCCGCTGGTCAACGCGATGTGCGTCGGCTTGGTGTCCAAAGACCAGTTGGCGTCGTCGGCTGCTTCGACGGTGGGCAACGTCTTGCTGCTGGCCGGGGCTGATACAGGGAGAGACGGTATCCACGGAGCATCGGGTTTGGCTTCCCGAACGTTTGAAGAAGAGCAAGAGTTGCGGCCCACGGTGCAGGTTGGGAATCCTTTTCTGGAAAAAGTGCTGATAGAGGCATGCTTGGAGGCCCTGGCTTCGGGCAACGTGGAAGCTATCCAAGACCTGGGGGCTGCAGGGTTGACCAGCGCGGCGGTGGAGTCGGCTTTTAGCGGCGGGTTGGGATTGGCTCTGGATATATCGCAGGTTCTTCGCCGGGAAGCGGCCATGACGGGTTACGACGTGATGCTATCGGAATCGCAAGAGCGCATGTTGTTGGTGACCTCTCCCGAAAAAATAGCCCCGGTAAAACGGATCTTGGACAAATGGGAAGTGTCGTGCCAGGAGATTGGGCGGATCACAGGCCAACGGCACGTGTCGATATACGACGGTCCCCAGTCCATCGCCAGCCTCCCGATACGGGAACTGGTTGAGGCCCCGCGATACCGGCTTCATGGGGAACGCTCCAGGGCGGCTCTTGAGAGGCAGCGCCTTAACCTGGCCGATGTTCCACTGCCCGCCGGTGGGTCTGACGGGGGGCCGGCCAGTGTTTTGCTAAAGCTCTTGGCTTCACCCAATATCGCTAGCAAAGAGACGGTCCACCGGCAATACGACCATCAAGTTCAGACCAACACGGTGGTGGGGCCGGGCAGTGACGCCGCGGTGTTGCGCATCAAAGGGGGGAAGAAGGGCATTGCCCTGTGCATCGACGGAAATGCCCGATTCTGTTACCTGGACCCTTACCGGGGCGGCCAGATAGTAGTGGCGGAGGTTTGCCGGAACCTGTCTTGTTCCGGCGCCACTCCGTTGGCCTTGACCGACTGCTTGAACTTTGGCAATCCCGAGAACCCTGAGGTGTATTACCAGCTAGAGTGGTGCATACGAGGCATGGCCAAAGCCTGCCGGGCCTTTGGGGTTCCGGTGGTCAGCGGCAACGTGAGCCTCTACAACGAAGCCAGGGGGCAGGCCATCTACCCCACCCCGGTGGTGGGAGGCCTTGGCCTGCTAGAAGACGTAAACCGCCACTGCCGTTCGGGATTTCCCAGCGATGGCTTGGGGGTGGCCGTGTTGGGGATGGACGGCTGGCGTCCCAGGTCTTCCGATCTGGCGGCCAGCGAGTACCTTCAGGTGATTCACGGCCAGGTGTTGGGGCGCCCGGCCATAGACCTGGATTTGGAGCTCCGGGTGCAGAAGCTATGCCGTGATGCCATCGCCGGGGGTATCATCGCTTCGGCCCACGACTGTTCCGATGGCGGATTGGCGGTGGCCCTGGCCGAGTGTTGCATATCTGAGCACGAGGGGGAGGTGGGATTCCAGGGCGAGGTACGGCTGCCCAACCGGTGGGACGCCGCCCTGTTTGGCGAGCGCCAGTCCCGCATCATCGTGTCTTTAGACCAGAAGAAATGGGTAGACTTGGCAGCCATGGCCGCCGAAACCGGTGTACCCTTGCTGCGGCTGGGCGTCACCGGCGGATCGCGCTTCCGCCTTGGATCCGGCCTAGACACGTCGCTGGAAGAGATCAGCGCTGCCTGGCGAGGCGGCCTGGAGGCGGCGATGAGTGGGGAGTCCGGTGGCTAAAGCACACCTACGGGTCCTGTTTTTGACGCCGTATTTCCGTCCTTATTTGGGAGGGATAGAACGGGCTATAGAGCAATTAGCATTTCAGTTGATGGACTCCCAAGACGTGTCTGCGGCAGTCCTCACCACCAAATATTCCTTTCCAAGGATCGCCCACCCCGACTGGTCCGACCGGGAGGACACGCCAGAGGGCATCGGGATCTACCGGCTCAAGGGGTTCCCCAAATGGTCGGTGCCGCTATATTCGGTCCCTCTGGTCTGGTTCTCGCCATTACAGATTCGGAGCTATCTCAAGGAGTTCGACCCCGACGTGGTCCACTTTGTGGGCGACGGCTGGTTCTGGGGTCATTTCTGGTCGTGGTTTTGGTTTCGCCGGCGGGCCAAATTCGTGTTCACGCCCTCTTTCCATATCTTGCCTTGGCAGCGGTGGTGGCTGCGACCGATAAACGCTTTCATCTGCAACGTGGTGGACCGGACGGTGGCGTTGACCAATCTGGAAGCTGGAGAGGTCGGACGGGCCTATTTCGTGCCCAAGTCCAAGCAGGCCATTATCGGTTGGGGAGCCACCCCGCCGGACGATACTCCCGCACCGGGGCAAACAGAGCCCGGCCAAGATTCGGAGGCCGCTGGAGACCTGAATGACGATGACCAGCTGACAATCCTTTGCGTTGGCCGGCTGGGGCAACACAAAGGCCAAGAATGGTTGATCAACGCCTACCTCCGGGCCATGCCCGATTTTCAACGCCCGGTCCGCCTAGTATGCGTTGGCAGGGACGAAGACGCGGAAGCCAGCTTGCGGGACCTAATAGGCATTCACGGCCTGGAGGACAGCGTTTTCCTGGTGGGCGAGGTGACCGACGGCGAGTTGTCCGAGTGGTACGCCAGGTCCGATATCTTTGCCCTGTTCAGCCAGTACGAAGCCTTCGGGCTGGTGTTCTTTGAAGCCATGGCCCACGGCCTGCCGGTTTTGACCCACGACGTGGGGGCCAACGGGGAGCTGTTGATAAAAGGGGCGGTGGTGACGCCCCGGTTTGATCAGGACGCGGCGGTGGCCGAACTGGCGCGGCTGGTCAACGACGACGATCACCGTGAGTCGTTGGGCCGAGACGCCAGAGAGTACGCCGTGGCCGAATTCACTTGGTCTGCGGTGGCCGACAAGTACCTGGCCATTTATGCCTCCGTGGAATCATAGAGGCGCCCCGTCCTCAATCTCCCGTGCTCCTTTCCGGCCGCATTTGCCGGGATCAATCCGAAAGAGGTGTGAACCATGGACCGACAAGAGTTGGAAGCCGGCGCGCGAAATATCTTGTTGACGAACCTTCGCCGGGGCGTGGCGGATTGGAACGGCAAGAATTACAGCTTCGTCTGCCCGTCGCTTCGCGGATATCCGTTCCAATGGTTTTGGGATTCCTGCTTTCACGCAATCGCCCTTATCCACCTGGACCACGACCAGGCCAAGGCCGAGTTGACCACATTGATGAGCGCCGCCCTGCCCGACGGCTTCATCCCCCATATGATCTTTTGGGAAATGGAGAAACAGCCGGATTTCCTCAGTAGGAATATCGTGGGGATGACATCACCGAATTACAGCGCCACTATGCAGCCCCCCATCATCGCCTATGCCGTGGAGCGGGTGTATCAGGCTACCGGAGACCGGGAATTCCTGGATGCGGCGCTGCCGATCTTGACCAGGTTTTATCGTTGGGCCAAGCAGGCCCGGGACCCCGACGGCGATGGCCTGATCGCGGTGATCCAGCCCGAAGAGGCTGGCACCGATTGCTCCCCTAAATACGACGACATTCTGGGCCTGGAGGAATTGACCAACCGGGGGTTCATCACCGCCCTGAGAAAGGTGTACGAAGCTTATGAGCCGATGCGCGGTGACGATCACAAGATACTGGCGGCAGACCTTTTCCACGTTGAAGATGTGCTGGTCAACACGATATATGCTCTGGGACTGCGTTCCCTGGCCCGCCTGTTGGGAGATTCGGGCGATTCAGCCGGGGCGGCCGAGTTCAACGACGAGGCCGATAGGACCCGCGACGCGTTGGTGTCCAAGTGTTGGGATGAGGAAGCCGGAGCGTTTTTCGACCTGTCGGGGGTGGCCGAAAAACCGATCAAAGTGGTGACCATCAGCTCTTTGATGCCCCTGGTCCTGGAGGACCTGCCCCGGCCCATCGTGGAAAGGTTGGTGGACCAATGGGTTACCAACCCGGACCATTTTTGGACAACCTATCCGCTGCCGTCGGTCCCGGCTTCGGACCCCAAGTTCATGCCGGGCAATCCGGGGGGATTCATCTGGCGGGGACCCTCTTGGATCAACACCAACTGGTTTTTGAGCCACGCCCTGCGCCGCCACGGTTACGGTGAGCTTGCCGACACCATCGTCGCCCGCAGCCACGAGTGTATCGACAAATCGGGCTTCAGGGAGTACTACCACCCCTTTACGGCCGAGGGTCTGGGCGCCAGTGACTTCGGCTGGTCTACGCTGATCCTGGATATGTAGAGGAGGCGGTGCTTCAATAGGCGACGGAAGTGAAATGCTGGCGCCATGGACCATCAGTTATCCGGTCCAGCCGTATTCCAGCCCACATTTCCCATATGGGTGAATATCCCTCTGAGTAAATCGTCGGCATTCTTTAAACCATTGTCCATTTGTGAGACGTTGGCCGTCGGTATGGCTATAATTACCCCATAGCTTGGCGAGTT
>DAOUHE010000304.1:0-1617 GCA_034428715.1 Dehalococcoidia bacterium
CCAGCCGCACCGCGTATTTGTCCCTGACCATCATTGCCACCCCCGCCATCAACACTTCCCACCAGGCAGGATAGCTCAATTGGCCCCTTTCTTAAACAAATCCCAAAACCAAGTTGACTGAGTACTAGCCCAAGTTCGACATCCCCGAACTCGTCCCTGTAATCGATGGTAGAGGAGGTGACCCTGGCGGCAACCAGCCCCAGTTCAACATCCCCGAACTCGTCCCGATAGTCTATGGAAGTGGGGGTGACCCTGGTGGCAACCATCCCTAGTTCGACATCACCGAACTCGTCTGCGTAATCTATGGTGGTGATGTTGGCCGTTAGAAGTGGACTGCCTGGTTCATCTGCGTGCATTGTCCCAATGGGCAGAGCCGTCGCCGTTATTAGGAGGGCGCCAAGGGCAAACCCGCCCATGATTTTCGAGGGAGCCTTGGTTGCCAAGGCTTGGGATAGCCAACCCCTTACTTTTGTGATCATGAACTTCGAAATCCCTTGATGAGCTGCCTGGCTTTTGCTATCGCTACAGATCGATGGTGCGTTCATTTCTAGATTCTCCTTCGCTTCGGTGCGCTGCAAATTTATTGTCTCGGTCTGACTGGTGGTGGCTACTTGTGGTGCGCTCATTTTCGCCTCCGTTGGTTAATTCGTTCTGTCCGCATGTTAGCCTTGGGAGGAAAAAGGAACATCGCTGAAATCAGTGATCTTGATGGAGGAGAAATTAGTCGGTCAAGACGATGTAATAACAGGAATTAGCCATGGACCATGATGGCTGGCCGGAGAGGGATAACAGGAACATGGGCTGTACAGTTGGAAAACGGATGCTGGTGAGAACGTGGCGTGAAAAGCGGGATGGTCGAGTCTATGAACCGATGCCTATTGACCTTTGGGCAACGTTGAGGCGGGAAAAACTGGCCGATTAATTCTTTGAGGCGTTGACTGGGGGAACGGTAAATGAAGGAGGCAATGGCAAACCTATCCAGGGCTGGGTCATGGCGTGCCCTCACTCTGCCCTGGCGCCAGCCCATGCCGTGAGGCATAGCTGGCCGCTTCGACGCGGTTGGACGAGCCGATCTTGGTGAATATGTTGCTCACGTGGCGGAAAACGGTGTTGAGGGTGATGACCAACTCTTCGGAAATCTCCCGGTTGCTTTTGCCAGCGGCGATGAGGCGCAGCACTTCCACCTCTCGCTGGGTCAATCCGTCAGGGTAGGCAGGGATAGTGACTGGAAGCGACTCGGCCCTCTGCTGAAGGGCAATGATCCGCTCCGTTAAGGGGAGCATCCCCAGTTCCCTGGAGATGGCCAGAGCCTCCTCCATCACGGACATGGCTTTCTCGCGGTCGCCGGGGCCATTTTGTTGAAGCAAGGTGTCAGCGTACTCGCGGCAGGTCAACGCCAAATCCGGCCTGTGGCTGTTTTGCGATAGAAAGCCGTCGCTTCCTCTAAATGGGCCGCCGCCTGCTCCACGTTGCCCATGGTCTGGGCCAAGCCCGCCCCAGCCCAAAGAGCAGCGCTGCAGCCTCCTCATCGGAAGCCGCTTCCGTTCCGGACAATGTAACGTCCCGGGCAACCAAGCCTCTCTCAAAATGAGCAAGTGCTTCATCCCAGGCGTAGGC
>DAOUHE010000305.1:0-16812 GCA_034428715.1 Dehalococcoidia bacterium
TCCCGGCAAACGAAGCATTGCCGGTTGGTGCTTTTCGGAGATAATAATGGGCTGCTCATGAAGGAGGCAGGCATACACCTGAAACGCGGGATTCACGCGTAAAACAGTTGGTGGAGGTGAGGGGAATCGAACCCCTGGCCCCCTGCATGCAAAGCAGGTGCTCTCCCGCTGAGCTACACCCCCATAGATTTACGCCCGAAGAGAGAAGATGCTCTAAAAGCGCCTGTGGCAAACCACCGCGATAGGAAACGATCGCACAAGCCTTTAAAGGCTGTCCAGCGAGTGTGGATCATGACTGAAACGGCATCTTCAGAGGATATTATATCAGCCCGGAACGGGGGCGTTAACATCGCATCATCAGGGAGGCTGCTGGAGCCATCGGGGGACGACGTTCATAGCATTGCCACGATCTATGGACTATCGGACTTGATAGTCAGACCCGAGGACCTCGACGGCATCGAGAACGTTTATAAGATAGTGACAGCCTACGGTATCCCAAACTTCTTGTTCATGATGGCGGGTGGCATCTTCGCCGACCGCGCCGACCGGGTCAGGTTGTTGATTTCCACCCGTATTGCCGTGCCGGTCTTGATAATCGCCCTTGCTATCCTGCATATTACCGATCTTTTAGCGATCTGGCACATCTACGCCATCGCGTCTGTCTTGGGAACGGTTCAGGTTTTGAATATGCCTGCTCGAATGGCTCTGGTGGCGGACCTGGTCGAGCGCGAGGAAATGATGAACGCCGTGGCGTTGCATTCCATGGTGAATCAGACAGGGCAAATAATAGGGCCAGCGTTGGCAGGCGGCATCATCGAGTTGGCTGGGGTAGGCGCCGCGGTCATGATGCTGGTTGTTGCACTGTGGCTAGGTATCTGGCGGCCTGTACTTCGTCGGCTAGAGGCATAACAGCGTAATGGCGCCAAATGTTGACCGCGCCACCGCCTAAGGTTAGAGTCGCAATGCAGCCACAAGTCGTACGTCGGGGCGAAGAAGCGTTTTTTTTTGGAACTTTGATCAAGTTAAAGGGAAGACATGAATTTTGAGATTGGGAAGATTCAAACTGTTGTAGGGACCGGGGTGGAAGGCTACGCTGGAGACGGTGGTCCCGCAACCGACGCGATGATCGGGGAGGCTTACGGGTGCGCCTTCGACGCCGGCGATAACCTGTACATATGCGATGGGCGAAACCACACCATCCGGCGCATCGCCAAAGACTCGTGGGTGATCACCACGGTGGCGGGAACCGGCGAGGCAGGTTACTCTGGAGATGGCGGTCCGGCAACACAAGCGACCATGGATAATATCTATTCGCTCACCGTGGATACCAACGGCGATATCTATATAGTTGACCGGTTCAACTGCTCCATCCGCAAAGTTGACGCCGCAACCGGCATCATCACCACGGTTGCTGGCACCGGAGAACCAGGGTACAGCGGCGACGGCGGCCCAGGCGCCCAAGCCCAAATGCGTGAACCGAACGATTGCTTTTTAGACGGCGAAGGGGGACTGCTCATTGCCGATATCCAGGACCAGCGGATACGCCGCTTGGATTTGAATACCGGGATCATCACCACCTTCGCGGGAGATGGCGAGAAGCGAAGAGAAGGGGACGGCAGACCTGCCGCCGAAGCGTCTATCATGGGTCCTAGGGCAGTGTGCATGGACAGCAAAGGCAACACCTACATCGCGGAGCGGGAAGGCAACGGTGTCCGTAAAGTGGATGCCAACGGGGTGATGTCCACCTTTGCCGGCACCGGCGAGCGGGGCTACAGCGGCGATGGCGGCCAGGCGTTGGCAGCAACCTGGGGCGCGCCTAAAGCCATCCGCTGTGACCATCAAGACAACGTGATCGTAGTAGACACGGAGAACAACGCCGTCCGGCACATAGACGTCAATACCGGCATCGTGACCACAATCGCCGGCGGGCATCAGGGAGGCGACGGCGACGGCGGAATCGCCACCAGCGCCGGCTTGGAACGCCCCCACGGCTGTGGGATAGATAGACAGGGCAATCTGTATATCGCCGATGGCATCAACCACCGGGTGCGGGTCGTAGGTTTACATTGATAGGTTTACATTGATTGGTTCACATCGTCAGAAGTTTCGCGGCGTAGGACACAAATATTGGTATTGAGGCCGGGTGCGGCGAGCAGGTACTATTCCAGCAGGGATACGGCCTTGGCTCTGTCCCTTTCGCAGCCCGGCTCTAGCGGTGGTTCGGAAACAATGATTCTTGGTGAGGCGCGCCAATGATCCCTTGGAAGTTGCTCGGCGAGGCGCAAACCCCTGGAAACGGAGCGATGCTCCGGTTGTACCAGCGTGACACCGAATTCTCGATGAAAGCGGACAATGATGAGCTCATGAACAGCCGTGTTCATGGATCAGAAGATGCTCTGGCCGCGCTGGCCTGTCAGAAGATCACAAATCATCCCAACGCCAAAATCTTGATCGGTGGTCTGGGCATGGGATACACCTTAAGATCGGCACTGGACGAGCTTGGAGCCCAAGCCCAAGTCGACGTGGCCGAAATCGTGCCGGCCGTGGTGGAGTGGAACCGGGAATTCCTCGGCCACTTGGCCGGCAGTCCCCTTGACGACGGCCGGGTCCGGATTCGTGACGGAGATGTCGTTCAGATGATAAAGACTGCCAGGCATGACTACAACGCCATACTTCTAGATGTTGACAATGGCCCACAGGCGCTCACCTCAGGCAAAAATAACTGGCTTTACAGCGTTAGTGGGCTGGAAACAGCTTCCGCCGCGTTACGGCCAAAAGGCGTGTTGGCCATTTGGGCCGCCGGTCCGGACGCGGGATTTGCCAAAAGGCTGGGCCAGGCCGGATTCGATGTGGATGAAGTCAAAGTGCGGGGGCGTGCCGGAGGTAAAGGCGCCCATCATATCGTATGGGTTGCCGTTCGTCTTTAGCCGCCGGCGCGGAATCTGGCCGAGAGCCGAGGGCTGGTTAGGATGATTGCCGAAACCCTCCGGATCCCACTACCATCTAGCGCTGGAAACCCAACGGCCAACTGCCCCGTGAAACTGGAGGCCCAAACATGAGATATGACGTGATTATCGTCGGCGCCGGTTCCGCCGGAGCCATTCTGGCGGCCCGGCTTTCGGAAGACACCCAAAGGTCGGTCTTGCTCTTGGAAGCGGGACCCGACTATCCCGACTTCGAGCATCTACCCGACGAAGTTAAATTCGGATACGACACCGGCGCTGGTGCCCCACCGATGCGAACCCCCGGTGGGCATCCCTTAGCGTTGGCGTCAAGCGCCCACAACTGGCAGTTCGTGGCCAGGGCGACGGCGCTCTCTCCGGAGATGGCCGTGCCCAGGGGCAAGGTCACCGGCGGTACCAGCGCGATCAATTCCTCGGCGTTCTACCGGGGCATACCCGAAGATTTCGAAGCATGGTCCGCCAAGGGCAACGGCCAGTGGAGCTCCGACCAGGTGTTGCCATACTTCCGGCGGCTAGAAACCGACGTTGACCGCCACGACGAACACCATGGCAGCGACGGCCCCATATTCGTGCACCACTCTGACCCGCAGGGTTGGCATGTCACCCAGACGGCCTTCTACAACGCCTGCGTGGACGCAGGATATCCAGAGACACAGGACCATAACGAACCCGGCTCTCAGGGCGTTGGTCCGTCCATCACCAACAACCACAACCGGGTCCGGTTCAGTACCTCGCTCGGCTATTTGAGCCAGGGCAGACACAGGCTGAACCTGACGATACGGTCCAATTGTACCGCCCGGCGGCTTCTGTTGGACGGCCGGCGGGTCACGGGCGTTGAGGTGGACAGCGGCGGCGAGATTTTTACCGTGGAAGGGGATCAGGTCATCTTGAGCGCCGGAGCCATCGGCTCTCCCCAGCTTCTGATGTTGTCGGGCATCGGTCCCGCGGCACACCTTGCCAGCCTGGCGATACCGGTGGTCCTAGACCTGCCGGGGGTGGGCCAAAACCTGAGGGACCATCCCAAACTGTACGTCACCTGGAGGATCAAAGCCGGCTATCCGGTGGAGGAAAGACCCGCGCGTGGCGGGGTGGCCTTTCGCTTCACCTCGGCCGGCTCCCACCTGCGAAACGACCTGGGGATCAGCATGGGGGCCTTTGTCACACCACGGCTCAAGCCTTCAGCGTATTCAACGTCCCAAGGCGGCGGCGATCTGTCGGATCGGCGGGTCGAGATGATGGCGGGGCTGCTGCTGCCGGTGAGTTCCGGAGAGCTCAAGCTCACCTCAACCGACCCCAAGGTCCAACCCTATCTGGACTATAACTATCTTGCCGAGCCCTTTGACCGTGAAAGGCTGCGGCAGGCGGTCAGGCTATGCCTCAAATTAGCGGAATTTCCGGAGCTCGCGGGGGTCATCGGCGAACGATTCGAACCGTTGGACGCCGACCTGGAGTCAGCTGAGGCTTTGGACCGTTGGATGATGCGCGAGGCACACACCTACTCCCACATCTCATGCACCTGCAAAATGGGGCCGGATTCCGACCCGATGGCGGTCACTGACCAATACGGAAAAGTCCACGGTATGGAAGGCCTGCGGATCGTCGATGCGTCGATCATGCCGGACCTGGTGCGGGCGCCCATCAACCCCACGGTATTGATGATTGGAGAGCGAATCGCCGATGTCATCCGGTGACGGCGATTCGTTCTACTTCGGTTGCCAGGCTACGAACCCGCTCCGAATTACGATGCGTCCATGTTTGAGTGGGCCAACCGCGAGGACACACCCATAAAACACACCACGATAGAGGAATGAGGCTTAACCGCGTTTTACTTCGTTTTGGAGAGATAGATGACTGACCCAACCCACGCCGCCCCGCAAAGACCCCAAGAGCTAACAACCCACGGTGATATTAGGTCCGATCCTTGGTTCTGGCTTCGCGATGTAGATGACCCGGAGACCCTGGAATATCTTAGGGCCGAGAATGCGCATACCGAAGCGGTCATGGCAACCGAAGAAAGCCTACAGCAGAGCCTATACGAGGAGATGCGCGGCCGAATCAAAGAGGACGATTCTACTGTTCCCCAAAAGGAGGGGGATTACTTCTACTACACCCGGTTTGAAGAGGGCAAGCAATACCCTATCCACTGCCGAAAACATCTGTCGCTGGATGCACCTGAAGAAATCCTGATCGATGTGAACGAACTGGCGCAAGACAAGGATTATTGCCGGGTTGGCAGATGGGAGAACAGCCCGGACCACCGCTGGCTGGCCTATTCGGTCGATACCGACGGGTCAGAGCAATACACCATTGTGATCAAGGATCTGGACACCGGCGAACTTCTGGGCGAGTCCATCCCCAATTCTTATTACTCTCTCGAATGGGCCAACGACAGCCAGACCATCTTTTACGATGTTCTTGATGAGAACCATCGCCCAGTCAAAATATTCAAACATCGCCTGGGAGATGATCCTTCCGCCGACGAAATGGTCTATGAGGACACGGACGAGCGTTTCTTCGTCCACGTGCTTAAATCGCCCAGCAAACGGTTCATTTTCGTCGCCTCATCAGGCAACAATATGTCGGAATGGCACTTTATGGATGCCGGCAATCCGGGCGGCGGGTTAACCTTGATCCAGGTAAGGCATGAAGATTTTGAATACGATGTTGACGACCACGGCGAACGTTTCCTGATCCGCAACAACGGCGATGGCGCTCGGGATTTCAAGGTCTCGGAAACGTCGATATCGGCTCCCGCCTGGGAGAATTGGCGGGACTTGATTCCACACGTGCTTGGCCGTCCCATCCACGGGATTGGTGTATTCCAAGAGTACCTTGTCTTCTCCTACCGTGCTGATGGGTTGCCGCAGGTACAGATCATGGATCTCGCCGCGGGGACCACCCATGATCTGACCCTGGAGGAAGAAGACTACTCTGTAAGGATCATGGGTGGCCGCGAATGGGACACGTCAACGCTGCGGTTTGCCTACACCTCTTTGACGACCCCGGCAACCGTATACGACTACGACATGGGTACCCGTGAGCGGGAGTTCCGGAAGCAAACCGAGGTTTTGGGTGGTTTCTCATCTGAGAAATACCAGGCCCGAAGGGTGTTTGCCACGGCGGGGGACGGCACTCAAATCCCCATATCCGTTCTGTATGCAAAGGACACTCCCCTCGACGGTTCGGCGCCCTTATATCTGTACGGATACGGTTCCTACGGGCTGATAATCGATTCCGATTTTAGTTCAGTCCGGCTGAGTCTGGTTGACCGGGGGTTTATTTTCGCCACAGCTCATGTCAGGGGCGGGATGGACTTGGGATGGGATTGGTACGAAGACGGCAAACTTCTCAATAAAAAGAATACCTTCACCGATTTTATCGCCTGCGCCGAACACTTGATCGGCGCAGGCTACACCACCAAAGGCAGGATCGTCGCTTCAGGGGGCAGCGCCGGTGGGATGCTGATGGGAGCAATAGTGAACCTGCGTCCCGATCTGTTCAAAGCGGTGGTCGCGGATGTCCCCTTCGTCGATGTCCTCAACACCATGTTGGACGACACATTGCCCTTGACGACCATGGAGTACAACGAGTGGGGTAATCCCAACGACCGCCAATTCTACGATTACATCAAGTCTTATTCACCCTATGACAACGTGAGCCGTCAGGACTACCCGCACATGCTGATCACCGGCGGCATCAGCGACCCGCGGGTGACCTATTGGGAGCCCGCCAAATGGACCGCCCGGCTGCGAGATCTAAAGACCAACGACAACCTTTTACTCCTCAAGATCAACATGGATTCCGGGCATGCCGGCGCGTCGGGCCGGTTTGACCGGCTGAAGGAAGTAGCGCTGGAATACGCTTTCATCTTGAAAGTGTTCGCCTTGGAGTGATACCCAAACGGATTTCGGGAACGGCTTGGGTGCTGTACTGATGATATCTATCAGTTTTATTAACCTCCTGGTCTTTAGACCACTCGCTTGGGTCTTTGAGTAACCTCAGATCAACAAGCTGATCAGGATCGGTTAGGCCATGTCGCTATTGGAAGGCTTCCATCTAGACCTGCTAGCCTCGTGATCCATCTTTTAAGGGCCCGGCCGTTATAGCGCCTCATTGGTTGAGGTCTTTAGATTAGAAAGAATGGCGCTGGTTAAAAGGGACCGGCCAACGGTTCACGGGCGTTGGCATGATCGAATCACCCGGCGGGAATCTCGCCGGCCAGAGCGATGTCTGAATCCGGGTCACCAGTGGATCAACGTCCATCCGGCGGTGACGGTTCGTTGCCGCCCGTTCAGTAGCACCAATTGGTCTTCTTTCACTCTGACCCAATAGAGTTGGTCGGTCACCATCGTGGACAGCTGGTTCATGCCGGCGAATCCAGGTCTGGGACTGAAATATCGCCACGAACTGCCTCTCTTGTCATATGACCACACCACCACCAGATTGTCTCCCAGTGGGGCCAAAAGGGCACCGGTCCCTGGCGCCGGAGTCGCGGTGGGTCCGGGCGTCGGAGCCGGCGTCGCCGTGGCCGGGGCCAGCGGGATCAACGTAGGAGTGGGAGTTGGGGCCGGGGTGGCGGTGGCGGCCGGGGTGGCGGTAGGCGCGGGGGTGGGCGTAGCTGTCGGAGCAATCGTCGGCGTAGCGGTCAGGCCGGGATTTGAACCGGTCACGACCAGACTCACCGTTGATTGCACGCCGCCGGCCGTTATCTTCACCTGTTGTAGACCGTTTACCAGCACTGGTACCGCGGCGTCAACCGAAAAATTTCCTCCCGCGTCTACGAAGGGCGCCGGCAAAGGCAGGACCGAGATACCGCCAATGGTCAAGATGGAGATCGGAGTGTAACCGATGAAGCTGACCCTGGTGATGGTCACCCGGCCACCGGATATGCTGGTGGCCGGCGATATCTTCAACGACCTGGCCGGTATCTCATGGGTGGCAGTAACGGCAGCTACCATGGGGCAGTCTGGGGTGGTGGCTTTGATTGTGTTTTTCGATGAAATGGCCACGCCGGTTGGCGCGTATATCACCGTGGTGAACGACCCTTTAGCGTCTGGACGCGCCTGTATGAGAAACGTGCTGCCGTAGGATATGTCCACGGTGGTGCAAAGTTTGTTGAACCGAGAGGTTCCGGCGAATCCGGAACCGGTGACCGTGAGCTCGCTGCCTCGGCCGCTTTCAGCGGGAGTAACTGTTATGGACCGGTTCTTGACGCTCCACGGGGCCCATCCCGACCTTTCGGCATCGTCGATGACCTTTAACCTCAAGGCCGCTGCCGGGAGCCGTCACGTAGGATTCTGGAAGGATGATGGTTGCCGTTAAACCCCCATCGCTGTCGAGGTCGATGGGGTACCTGACGTAGGGAGCTCCCAGCAGCTTCCCGTTTACCTTAATCCCGCTTTTGCCTTCGCCGGTTATTTGATGGACCCCCAATGGACCCTTACCCCCGGGGCTGGTGGAGGGGCTAAAACCAAGTCCCCGCAGGGTAACGGTCTCATTGGGGGAAGCCGAAGTGGGGGGAAAGGTTATTTCGGCCGCCAGCACTTTGAGGGTAGTAATCCTGGATTCCCCCACCGGTAGGTTGCTCACCATCAATTCGTTGGACCCGTAAGGCATCTCCAGCGGGACCTTGGTGGTGAAACTGACTTCTCCGGAAGCGTCAGTGATCGGCTGAGTGCCTGCCGCGCCGAAAGTGCCCGGAACGGCAAGGCGTTTCCCGGCCAGGGTGACTGAGCCGCCGGTGATGCCAAACCCCGGCGAGAGCCCGTCCAGGGTTATTTCGATGGTATCCCCGGTGTAAACCTCACTGGGCGTAACGGTGACGCTAGGAGCATCCTGAAAGGCAGGTGCGGCAAATACGTAGGTAGCCCATCCCATGACCGCCACTGACGCGGCCAACACGGCGATTGCCCCACGGCGGACCGCCGGCCTCAGTCCTGCCCAACGGTTGCCGTTCAGGGAGCCGTTGCTTACCGGACCGTTTGGTCTGACGCTAACCGCGACACGCCGGATTCTCATACCCGCCTTCCCATACCCAACATCGACTCCTAATCTCCATATACTGGCCACCCAGACCAGTGCCAAAACCCGACTTATTCCAACTCCAATTCGACACTAGCATGAACTTTTTTTAATTGCCAGAGAGTCTCTAATCGACACCATTGGGCTCAAAGAGTATGATTGCCGCTGTTGAGCCGAAACCAAAATCCCAGACAAACAGACCGCCGCCGTGATAGGCGCTAAAGGAGATCACAATGCGTGGAGTAGCCATCGTCTCACCGGTACGCACTGCCGTAGGCAGTTTCGGCGGTACCCTGCAAGCCGTGTCCGCGGCAGACCTGGGCAGCCTGGTCATCAAAGAGGTGTTGGAACGCACCGGCCTGGATCCAGCCAAGGTGGACGATGTAATATTGGGCCACGGTTACCCCAGCGGAGAAAACCCGGCCATGGGCCGGCTGGCTTCCCTGAAGGCGGGCTTGCCTATAGAGGTTCCAGGCTATCAATTGGACCGGCGGTGCTCTTCGGGACTGCAGGCCATCTTGAACGCAGCCATGCTGGTCCAAACGGAGAACGCCGACGTGGTGATCGCCGGCGGCGTGGAGAGCATGAGCAACGCCGAGTTTTATAGCAACGAATCCCGCTGGGGCGCGCGGTTCGGTTCTGTCACCCTTCATGACCGGCTGGCCCGAGCCCGGGAGACCATAGCTCCCGAAGACCGTTTCGGAGTCATTGAGGGCATGATCGGGACAGCGGAAAACCTGGCCAAGCAATACGAAGTGTCCCGGCAAGAGCAGGACGAATATTCGCTGCGGAGCCACCAACGGGCGGTGGCTGCGGCGGAGGCGGGTAAATTCGGCAGCCAGATCGTGCCGGTGCCCATTCCCCAGCGAAGGGGTGATCCGGTGAACTTCGACAAAGACGAGGGTCCCCGCGGCGATAGCTCGATGGAAGCTTTGGGCCGGCTTCGCCCCATAATAAGCGACGGAACCGTGACCGCGGGAAACGCCAGCAGCCAAAACGACGCCGCGTCGGTCGTCATGGTAGTGGCGGAAGACAAGTTGGAGGAACTGGGTCTCACGGCCATGGGTTATCTCAGGGGTTGGGCGGTCACGGGCTGCCATCCCGCCTACATGGGCATTGGCCCCGTGGCGGCGGTAAACAAAGCCATGGGCAAGGTAAACATGTCCCTGGAAGACATGGACCTGATAGAGCTGAACGAAGCTTTCGCGGCCCAGGTGCTGTCGGTGCTTCGTGAGTGGAAACTGCCCAACGAAGATAAACTCAACGTAAACGGCTCGGGCATATCTCTGGGCCATCCCATTGCCGCCACCGGCGCCCGCATCTTGACCACCCTGCTATACGAGATGGACCGGCGGGACGTGCAATGGGGTCTGGAAACCATGTGCGTCGGCGGCGGCCAGGGCGTGGCGGCAATATTCGAACGGAAGTAAATCCAGTTAACGATGGCCGAACGGTCTCCCTAAACATGTCATCCTGAGAGAAGCGAAGGATCTGGGGCGGTGGGGTCGTGCTACCGCCCTCTTAAACAGGGAACTCCCCCCAGATTCTTCGTTACTTCGCTCCTCAGAAAAACCTTTTTGGGGGAGGCTGACGGACGGCAGACCAAAATGAGATCTTGGAGCAACTATGCCAGATAACGATGTCGCGGATGTTTTACTCATAGGCGCCGGCGCTTCGGGAGGCGCCTTCGCCTGGAGCCTGGCCGAGGCTGGCATCAGAGTGGTGTGCCTGGAGCAAGGCGGATGGGTGCCGGGCGACCTGTTTCCCATCAGCGAGCCCGGCGCCCAGCTGCACTTACAGACCGACTTCCATCCCGACCCCAGCATCCGCCGATTGCCCGAAGATTATCCGGTCAACGATAAAGAAACCCCCATTGCGCCGCTTATGTACAACGCGGTGGGCGGCAGCCTGATACATTGGGGCTCCCACTTCCCCCGGTTTCACCCATCGGATTTCAGGGTCCGAACCCTTGACGGCGTGGCCGACGACTGGCCCCTTACCTACGAGGGGTTGGAGCCTTACTACGACCTCAACGACCGGATGATCGGCGTTTCGGGCTTGAAGGGAGACCCGGCCTATCCGCCCAAACCTGATAGGCCCTGCCCTCCCTTGTCCATCCGCTCCGCCGGCCAGGCCATGGCCAGAGGGTTCGACCAGCTTGGCTGGCACTGGTGGGCAGCGGACACCGCCATATCCTCGGTGCCATTTGATGGCCGCCCCCCTGACTCCGGCGGCTTCCTGCGGTCCATGGCCAGCACCGACCTGAACTACTGGCCCAAGGCGTTGACCATGGGCGCCAAATTGAAGACTCACGCTAGGGTCAGGGAGATACTGGTCGACGATACCGGAAAGGCCACGGGCGTTTTATATTATGACAACCAGGGACAGTTGAGAGAGCAACACGCTAAGGTGGTCGTGCTGGCTTGTAACGGTGTGGGCACCGCCAGGCTTTTGCTCAACTCCACGT
Organism: Dehalococcoidia bacterium; assembly: GCA_034428715.1. Classification (GTDB taxonomy): domain Bacteria; phylum Chloroflexota; class Dehalococcoidia; order Lucifugimonadales; family UBA3495; genus Io17-Chloro-G2. The sequence continues at coordinate 11,452 of DAOUHE010000305.1, forward strand.
CGTCCCACTTCCCCGACGGGCTGGCCAACAGCAGCGGGCTGGTGGGTAAAAACCTCATGCACCATCCCTGTGGCGTCGTCGTGGGCATATTCGACGAGTGGTTGGGCACCGAGGCTGGTAATCCCCGTGGCAGTACCATGTTGAGCCAGGAGTTTTACGAAACAAATCCCAATAACGGCTTCGTGCGGGGGTACGACCTGCAGGTTTTGGGCGCCGCGGAAGCCCCCCTGTCCACGGCCTTGGGCGGTTTGCTGGGTTTGCGGGTCCCGTGGGGAGCGAGCCACCACCAGGAATTTAAGGAACGCTTCGGCCGGGCGGTGGGGCTGACGATCATGACCGAAGACCTGCCCGAAGAGACCAATATGGTCACCCTGGACCCGGAGCTAACCGACAGCAACGGCATTCCGGCCCCCAAGATCAATTACAGTGTAAGCGACAACACGCACCGGATGCTGGACCACGGCGTCGAGCGGGGTACCGAGGTGTTGGAGGCGGCCGGGGCAAAGCGAGTTGTTTCTTCCCACCTGCGCCGCAACGCGGGCTGGCACCTGTTGGGCACCGCCCGCATGGGCGACGACCCTGCTAAGTCGGTGGTGGACCGATGGGGACGCGCCCACGATGTCTCAAACCTGTTCATCATCGACGGCAGCACCTTCGTGACCGGCGCCTGCGTCAACCCCACCACCACCATCCAAGCGCTGGCCCTGCGCACCGCCGACTATATCAAAGGCGAGGGCAGGGCGGTGTTGGAGTAAACTTGGAAACCCATCGGGCGGTCTACCGGGTACATGCCATCCAACGGATGTTTCAAACTTTCACCGTAAATCAACGTCATGAAATGTTTCATCTGTAAGCATAGGAACACGCAGGACGGAAAGGTAACCATCACGCTAACGCGTGGGGAAATGACCCTTGTTATCAAGGCCGTGCCTGCTCAAGTCTGCGCCAATTGTGGTGAAGAATACGTTGATGAGGATATCACCGCGGGCCTGCTTCGCCCGGCTGAGGGTGCGGCAACAGCGGGAGTCCAGGTGGATGTCCAAAAGTACACCGCCGCTTAAGAAAGCCCCCTAAACCCCTCCCATTGACACCCATTCAGGTAGACTCTAGGATTACCCCTGCCCATCGAGACAAAGTTTCGCGTTCCCCACATCCAACAGAGAGGTAAATGACATGGCTGACAGTTACGGCGAGGGAAATTTTCTCTACACCCATGTGGACGGCTGGGCCAAACTGCCCGCTGATATCAAGTTTCTGGAGTGCCCGGGCGTGGCGGTGGACTCCCAAGACAATGTCTACGTGCTGACCCGGGGAGAGCACCCCATCATGGTGTTCGACAGCGAAGGCAATTACATACGCACCATTGGCCAAGGCGCCTTCAGCAACCGGACCCACGGCCTGTATATCGCGTACGACGATTCCATCCTGGCCGCCGACGACGGCATACACACCATTCAGAAATTCAACAAAGAAGGCGACAAACTACTGGAGATAGGGGAGCGCAACCACCCAGCGCCCATTTGGAGCGGCCAGCCCTTCAACCGCCCGACTTCCGCGGCCATCATGCCCAGCAACGGCGACGTCTACATTTCCGACGGCTACGGCAACTCTCGGGTGCATTGCTATTCGGGGACCGGCGAATACAAGTTCTCCTGGGGCGAGTCTGGAATAGATGCCGGGCAATTCATGAGGCCCCATAACATCGCCGTTGATAGCGACGACAAGGTCTATGTGGTCGACCGTGAGGCCCACCGCATCCAGATCTTCGACGCCAGGGGCAATTTCATCACTATGTGGAACAACATCCACCGTCCCGACTCCATGGTGCTGTGGCAAGACCACATCTACGTCGGTGAACTTAACGGCGTTGGGCCGGTCGGCGGAGCGCCGGGGCTCGGACACCGGGTAACGGTGTACGACCTGAACGGCAACCGGGTGTGCATGTTTGGAGCCCAGGAAGAGGGCGAGGGCCCAGGCGAGTTCATCGCTCCCCACGGTATCGCCGTGGACTCCAAGGGCGACCTTTATGTGGGCGAGGTATCCTACACCATCCGCGGTTCTCACATGGACCCGCCCCGGGAACTTCGCAGCATCTCCAAATACAAGCGCCAGTGGTAGCCGATAGCTATCAGCATTCAACGGTCAGCCGTCAGCTTTTGGCTGACCGTTGGTGATTATCCTGATCTCCACCGTTTCATATAAAATATTTCCTTGGCGGGCGCAGAATTTCTTTGTGCAGACGTCTGAGAACTGACCGCTGAAAGCTGAGGGCTGACAGCTCATGAGTGACACTGTTACCGTCCAATGGGACGATTCCCTGGAAGCCATTGAGAAGTGCTATGAACTGGGCTGGACCGACGGGCTGCCGGTGGTGCCACCCACCCAGGCCAGGGTGGACCAATTCTTGGATTTGGCTGGGCTGGCCGATTCCGATGTCGTCGGCGAGATCCCGGAACGCCGGCGCAAGATAACCGCTGGCAATGTGGCTGCCAACGCCGTTATGGCCGGATGCCTGCCCGAATACCTCCCCGTGGTCATGGCGGCAACCGAGGCTATGCTTGACCCCGTCTTCAACCTGGTGGGACCATCGTCCAGCATGGGCGGCGCCGCCATATTGGTCATGGTCAACGGACCCGTGGCCCGGCGGCTGAACATCAATTCCCGGAACAACCTCTTCGGACCCGGAAACCGGGCCAACGCCACCATCGGGAGGGCGGTCCGCCTGATCTTGATGAATGCCTGCGCCGCCGTGCCCGGCCTGTATGACCGCAGCGTAATCGGCCATCCCGGAAAGTTCAGCTATTGCATTGCCGAGGCGGATACCGAAACCCATTGGACGCCCCTCCACGTAGACCGGGGCTTCTCTCCGGACCAGAGCGCCGTTACGGTGTTCGCCGCCGAAAGCCCCCGGCAGGTACGGGCCACGGGGCACCCCAGCGCCATTCTTCACGCCATCGCCGATGTCGCGTCATCGTTGGGAACCAGCATGTCTACCTCCGGTTCGGTGGGCGACCGGTCGGCGGGACTGCGGCAGGGGCAGATCGTTGTGACCATCGCCGGGAACAGCAACCTGTGGAAAGATTGGAGTAAAGACCAGGTTAGGGACCATCTCCACTCACGGATTCGGAGGTCGGTGGCCGATTTGAAAGAAGCCAGGGTCTATCCGGGCGATTTGGAGTCACATGACGCGGAAACCTTCGTCTCTTTGATTCCGGAGCCCCAGGACATCCTCCTGATTTTCGCCGGTGGCGAGGAATCCAACATGTCGTCGGTGATACCAAGTTGGGGCCCCAAAATAGGTTCCACGGCGGTCACGAAAGAAGTACGATAGAGGCGATGAAAGTTCGGGTCATCAAGATTACTGACCCGATTGAGCAGACACTATGCGAAGTATTTGCTGCGCTCGCTTTAGGTACCGCATACAATGACTTCGATACCCACTGACTAGCGGAGGTCACGAGCGAGCCGCATTACGGACGATTCAGACTATGCGATATCGGCTGCGGCTTGTAGACTCAAGGTCCGGGAGTAGCTAAAAGCTGACGGCTGAAAGCTGAGCGCTGATAACTAAAGGAGTCAAACATGGCACCGAGCAACGAGCACGTCCTAGTCAACCCCACCACCCAGGCCATCGTGGCGCCATTTGACGGCGCTCCCCGGCTGCCCACGATGGCGGGAACCAGGCTAGGTATCATCGACGACAGCAAACGCAACGCCGACACCCTGCTGGAAGAGTTGGTGGACCTGCTGCGGACCCGTTACGAGATTTCCGATGTAAAGTGGCACCGCAAGCCCAGCGCTTCCCGTGCCGCCGACCCGCAGGCCATCAAGGAACTGGCGCAAGATTGTGATGCGGTGATCATCGCCATCGGCGATTGAGGGTCCTGCAGTGCGTGCAGTGTGCACGACGGAATCCACGTGGAAAACGCAGGCATCCCTTCCGCCACCATTTGCACCGACCGGTTCATCCCGACCGCCCAGGGGATGGCCAAGATGTGGGGCGCGCCCGACTATCCCACCATCTTCACGCAGCATCCCATCGAAAACCTCAACCGGGAGCAGCTTCGCCAACGGGCGGAAGAGCTCGCGCCGTTGGTGGTTGGAGTTTTGACCGGCGGCTGATATCTTTCCGCCGTCAGCTATCAGCTTGACCTAGCCCAACAACGTCAGATAGATAGCCTCGGTCTCTTTGGACGGCCCGGTGCCGAGGTCTTTCGCCAGAAGTTCCCGAAATCGATGGTAAACGTTGACGGCTTCCGCCCGGTTGCCGGTGGCGGCTTGGGCCCGCATCAGGTTTTGGTCGGTTCGCTCCCGGTACGGGTCCAGGTCAACTGCCCTTAATGCGGTCTCTACTGCTGATTCAGCCTCACCCACCGCCAGTTGCATTTCGTTGAGACAGTCCAAAGACCGTATCAACTGGCGTTCAAGCTTCCTTCGTTGAGAATCTGGCCAGAAGCCATTGACCCCTGGCAAAAACGGGCGCCCGGCGATGGAGGTGGCTACCGTGGCCGGGCCCAACGCACTTCCTGCATCCCCGGTCCGCACGGCAGCTTCAGCCCGGTCCAGCGCCGAGGTCGCCGCTTCCACATCTATCCAGACGTCGGACGGAAGCCGGACCTGGTATTGCCCAAGACCACGGGACAGCGACAAGCCGTGTTCCTCCATGGTCTCCGATGACAGCAGGCTGCCCAACCTGCTGGTGAGCGAGCTCAATCCGCTTTCCCAAGCCGGCGACAGGTATTCAGGCCACAGGACCGCGGCCAACTCCTCTTTGGAGACCGGTCTGGCGCGTTCCCATACCAGGTAGGTGAACAACAGACGCCCCTGTTTGCCCCGGAATTGCCGCTCCTCTACCACGACTTTCCCATCGGCTTCTATGGACAGGCGCCCAGTGAGGTAGATTCTTACGCCCAAATAATGCCAAGCTTTTGCCAAAGATTTGCCAAAATCCACCGTGTATTATAAGGGCCAATCCGAAATCGAAGGAGGAAAATCATGGCTAAGGTTGTTAACTGCCCGTGCGGCGAGAAGATCACTGGTGAGACGGACGATGAACTGGTCAAGCTAGTTCAAGCCCACGGCAAAGAGGTACACCAAAGGGAAGTCAGCCGCGAAGACGCATTGGCGATGGCTCAGCCAGCCGAATAGGAGTCCTCAGCCGGCCTTCACTTGCCTACGGTGAAGGCCGGCTGTAGACAGGCTTTTTTAATCCCGTGACGTGGAGATAGGTATCCTAAACTAAAGCCAAAGTGGGATCTACATGGAAGGCGTGATAAGAACTAGCCAGGGTTGGCCTGGGGAGGGCCTCCACCCGTGCTTGCAAGGCGGTTCGACACCGTTGCTTGACCTCGTCTGTTCGGT
>DAOUHE010000306.1:0-1834 GCA_034428715.1 Dehalococcoidia bacterium
TGTGCCGCCGTACTAAACGGTGGCCACTACTCCGGCTTGGTGTCGCTCATGCCGGATACAGTAGAGTCCCAGGAAGTGGTGTAAAAGGATCAGTGTAACCAAAAGCTGACCACCGCATCACCGTGGACGCAAAACAGGGGCCGCATCAACTTTCTCTGCGACGGGAAGCGTCTCCCAGCTGTAGGACAACAGTGAACACGATGACGGTCTGCTATTCCCAAGGCGCTCCATCGGGAAAGACCTCGTCTTCCGTAGTTCCGCTCAACTCGTGGATTCTTTCCACCAATCGGTTGCTGGCCTAGTTGACCATATCTTGCAGTTCCGCCTTTTCACTCCGGTCCATCGGCCTGGGTGCGATGTTGTAACGGTAGTCGGCGGCGTACTTGACGAGCCAGTTGCTGTACCCGGTGGGAGATTCAGGATTTTCCTATGTGGCATGGTCAAACAACCCAGCGACCAATTCGTAGAGTTCCTTCGTTTCCGGATCGTTCGGGTCGTGGTACGTGTCTACGTAACATCCCCAGATCCCGTCCAAGCCGTGGCGGAACGTAGTCGGACCGTTGTGTGCTGACAGCAGCCCTCTCCGGGCATTCTCCACTTGCCGCTGAGCATAGAACCCCATCAGTTTCTGGTTCCAATGGTCCTCAGCCACCATGTCTCAGCCACCATGTCGTTGCATTGTCTACTCCATTCCGCGGTATTCTCCAGACGCTGCCTGGTTGCCGGCCAGCGCTCGGGATAGTCATCTTCGTACCCGGCGCCGTAGTCCATTCTTTCCATGCCAATCGCTACTCCGTAGTGGTCGGCTTGCCCGGCCAGGCGCTGTTTGCCCCGGCGGTTGCGTTGGAACTCAGCCAGCGTCAGGTTGACTATGTTGACTTCCGGAAACGGTGGGTTTTCGTTCATGTAAGCGCTGGCGGCGCGGCCAGCGCTGCCTCCCTGTTTGGGTCCATCCAGTGAGACCACCAGCAGGTCCACGTCGGAATCTTCCCGGTATTGCCGGGTGGTCCTGGACCCAAACAGTATCACGATGTTGGGCGCTACTTCCCCTTGCGCAACACGCCCTATATTGAGGGCGGGTTGATCCGGCGTAATGCTCGGCATTTCTCCGCTCGGCATTTCTCCGCTCGGCATTTGTCCGCTCACCATTGGTCTCACCGCCGGTCTCACCGCGCCCGAAAGGCTAGCTGGCGTTGCTGCGTCGCAAGGCTTCGGGGTGTTCGGTGTCGGCTTGAGCAGCCATCTCGGCGAACTCGTACCGGTTCAAGCTACTTTCTGGGCGCCGTCCTTGAGCCAGGCCGGGTCGCCCGGGCCAGCGCCGGTCGTGGTTTATTCCAGTAGGGGCCTTTTGCACTGGGGGCTGTTCTTCGGTTCCGGCATGTTGGCTGCTTCGGCGCCCCTACGAATGGGACGAGCATAACCCATCCGCTCTCGACTCGGTCAGCTTGGTGCAGGTCCCACCAGGTCCAGTGACAGAAGTGGCAAACATCAAGTGACATACATCAAAGGAACCCTGGTCCCCGATTGACCAGCGGTGATCGAACACAACGATCCAGGCGATTGAGAAATGTCATAGTTCCAAACCGCGACCACAACCGCCGGTCGTCCCGAATCGGACGCATCGATGACTACCAGATTCGTATTGACGCCGCCTATTTGAACAATCCTGCTTTACAGGTGAGGGGAATTAGAACGTGAATGTTCCACCTGTCGGAGTAGAGGTGTAGGTCGGGGCATGCGGCGGGGGGGAGCAGGTAGCGGGGTCGACCTTTGAGGTCGCCCATCGGCTGAGCGTTACGGCCACGACGGCGTTCGTCATTGTGGAGACGATGGC
>DAOUHE010000307.1:0-44113 GCA_034428715.1 Dehalococcoidia bacterium
CGTCGTCGTCATGATTTGGGATACGTCTGGCAAATCTGCCATGCCTATCTCATTTGATGGGGATATGCTGGGGATTTTAGCACCCGTTGCATTCACCCTCAACCATGGGGTTTAGTCCGCGGCGTACTAGGCTCATTCGAAAAAGTGGAACCGGCCCTTGGGCGAGGAATTCAAAAGCAGCGGCCGCAATCCAGCTGGCTTACATTGGGGAGAGATGCTGGAGATTGCCGGCTAAATGTTTGGGCTAGGTCGCGTCGCCTGTGCCGGGGCGCCGCCTCTGCTCTGACCTGAGGAATCGTTCCAGGTCTTGGACCATGTCAGACGGGTCGGGGATCTCGCTGGCGGCCATCGATTCGTCGTACTGGCCTTCCAGCTTGGTGACGTACGCGCCAAGTTGCTCGTCCCGTTCTATAGCTTTGGCCACCTCCCGGTCGAAGGTTTCAGCAGCAGCGCGCAGTTCATCTATTTCAATCGGCAGATTCAAGATTCCCTGGAAGTGCTTCAACAGAGTGTGGGCCACCCGGTAGTTGGGAGCGGCTTGAAGGTAGTGGGAGGTATGCCCCCACAGGGAGGCGTATTCGATGCCCTCTTTGGAGAAGGAGTTTAGCAACACGGAACTGATACCCGTGGGCCCCTGATAGTTGGAGGCATTGACCCCGGCGCCGGTGAGATATTTTTGAAGGTCGGGCCGGGTGGAAGAGCCGGTTAGCCTCACTTCCCGGGTGTGGGGCACCGCGTCCAGCAGCGCTCCCAGGTGCACCACCGTCTTGACGCCATGTTGCTTGGCCAGGTTGGTTATCTCGTCCGAGAATGTCCGCCAACGCAGGTTGGGCTCGACTCCAAGATAAAACAGTGTTCCTTGGTCCGACTTCTCAGGCACCCAGGAAAAGAAGTCGTTGACAGGCCAGTGTATCCTTCTGCGCCCATCTTTGGCGCGGGTGGTGTGGGGACGGGTCTGAGAGAAGTCGTAGAACTCCTCCGGGTCCAACTCAGCTATCTTTCTGGCCTTGAGCTTGCGGGTCAAATACTTGATTGCAGTCGTGGCCGCGTCGGCCGCATCGGCCCAACCGGCGAAAGCAATGATCATGTATTCGTGGTCTACCGTCGGCGTTTCGTGAACGACAAGGTGGGTCATAGGGACAGAATTCCATCAAGCCGGGGTGGATTTAAGCCGGAGAGGCGGGCCAAAGGCCGGGTAGCGTGCCGCCCCCAGTGGTTTTCTTAGTAGTTTCTCTAGACATAAGTGTAGCATCCCGCGGGATTAACAGACAAGGTAAAGCTGGCTTACAGCGACCTGGCGAGTCCCACTCCTAAATATGCCACCACCAAGCCTAAGATCACGTTCCCAGACAGACTGGCCAGGGCGGGCCACACCACCCCTTTGTCCATGAGATAGACGGTCTGGTAGCTGAGGGCCGAAAAGGTGGTGAAGCCCCCTAACAGCCCGACGGTCAGCAGGTTACGCACTTCATCGGGCACGGCGAAACGTCCAATGAGCATGGTTGCCAGAAACCCCAATATGAATGACCCGGTGAGATTCACCGCCAGCGTCCCCAGCACCGTATCCACGCCGGCGTAGTTCACCGCCATGCGGTGGGCGCCGTAGCGCAATACTGATCCGGCAGCGCCGCCTAGGGCCACCATCAACCAGTTCATGGCTTACCGCGCCTCAGACGCCCGTTTTGCCGAAAGATACGGCTTGCTCCGCCATTGTTTGGGGTGAGGTCCATCAGCACCCTCCAGGTTATTCAGGCCCATACGCCGCGGCGTTTCAGGGTGTCTTCGTCCAGTTCGATGCCCCAGCCAGGGCGGTCGGACAGGATCAGTTCGCCGTTGACGATCTCGGGCCGCTCGGTGAAAAGCTCGGCCCAGATGGGGTCCCGTTCGGCGGTGGGGAAGGTCTCTATGATCTCGCCCACCTGAAGCCCCGCTACCAGATGTCCGTGGACCTGGGGATCGTGGTGGGGGGCGAGTTTGACGTTTTCGGAAGCGCACATGCCCGCAACTTTTAGACATTCGGTGATTCCCGAAGACCTGGTGCAGTCAAATTGCATGACCTGGATGCCGCCGTTCACGATGAGGTCCCGCGCCTGCCAGCGGTGGGCCGCGTTTTCACCCGAAGCGATGGGAATACTCGTTGAATCCGCCACCTTCCGCAGACCGGCCACGTTGTCGTACCAGTGCACCGGCTCCTCCAGCCAGCGGATGTCCATAGGCTCCATCAGGTGGGCAGCCCGTATAGCGGTGGAGACATCATATCCTTCGTTGACGTCTAGCATCAGGTCTATACCTGGCCCCACCGCGTCTCGCACGGCCTTGACCCGGGCCACGTCCTCATCCAAGCCCACGCCGCCGATCTTCAACTTGATGGCTCCGTAGCCCATATCCACGTAGGTTTCGCATTCTTTAGCCGGGTCCGGGATAGACTTGCCTTCCTGGTAGTAGCCGCCTGTGACGTAGCAGGGAGCGGTGTTTCGCGCCCCGCCCAAAAGCTTGTATACCGGCATGTTGGCGGCCTTGCCCTTGATGTCCCACAGCGCGATGTCCACCCCGGCCATGGCGGTCATGATCTGCGGCCGTCCCCAACCGGCCGACGCCCAACCCCGGTGGTGGTTAAGTTGAAACATTTTCTCCCACAACCGCTCGTTGTCCAGAGGGTCCTCGCCCACCAGGATGGGTTTCAGCATCTCCACCACTATCTTAGAGGCGCCGGACGCTTCGATAGAACCATCGGAATTCTGTTGGTAGATACCCGGAGAGGGCACACCGGCGCCATGGGCCTCACCAACGCCGTAGATGCCCTGGTCCGTGTGGACCCGAACCACCAGCTCGCTGACCCGGCCGATGGGGCGGAAGGCGGTCCAGAAATGGTCTTGTGGCGGCGGAAAAACGACGGCGATGGCTTCAATGTCGGTGATCTTCAAGGTTCCTCCGGTGATATGGTCATGATGTGGTTAAGCGGGGCAATTCATCGATTCTGCGCCCGGTTATAACCCCTGGCGTCCGTGGCACTAGCCCTTCTTTAGGCCGGTGTTATTGTAATCTAACTTTCTTCTATTTGCTCCAAAATCGCCAACAGCACCTGGTTGACCAGGGGGTTAAGTTCTTGAATATCCTGGTCCTGGGCGTCGGCGGGCTGCAACCTGGTTGCCTGCACCCTGTCGTCATTGGTCAGGACCGTGATGGCGATATCGTGGCTTGGGACGTAGAGCATCAACGAGCTAAAGCCCGGTTGTCTTCCGGCGTGGCCCACGGCCGGTCCAATAGACGTGGTGTACAGAAAAACGCCAAGTCCTACGCCGATGTCGACTCCCAAACCGTCGGCAAGGTCCGCCGCCAGGGGTGATGGTTTGACCATCTCCTCCAGCAGCGATTGGGCGATGACTTGGCCTCCGTAAAGCGATCTGGCCCAACTGGTCATATCTCCGGCGTTGGAGGCCAAGCCACCGGCGGCCCACTGGGTGCTGGCCAGCATGGTGATTGTTGCCTGGTCCAGCGTAAAATCGGTTTCCTTATCAACCCCCGCATCAAATAATAGATCGGCGTATTGATTCGTGTGGCCTTGGACAACGCTGGGAACCGCCTCAACACCCATCAGAAATGTGTCAGACAAATGTAACGGCTGGAAAAACCGGTTTCTAAACTCCTGCTCCAGGGGATTTCCCGTGACGGATTCAACGATTTGCCCCAGCATGACGTAGTTGGTATTGGAATAGGACCAGCCTTGGGCGGGACGGCCGGTCGAAGGCTCGGTGGACGCGAAGCCGGTCAATTCCGAGCTTTCGAACAGCCTGTTGGCCTGCAGGCGGGGTTTTACTGTGGAATAGAAAACCGGGACCAGGTATTCCGCCGCGCCGCTGGTGTGGTTGAGCAACTGGCGCACGGTGATCTCCCGGGAATCCCGGAATCTTGGAAACCAGCGGCCCAGCCGGTCATCCAGGCTCAAGGCACCTTCGTCAACCAACAGGAGAACCAGCGCGGCGGTGAACGTTTTGGTCAGGCCGGCCACGGCGAACCGGTCCTGGGGAGTCATGGCCGTACCGGTTTCTTTGTTGGTTATACCCCTGGCCACTTGGATGGAGCCGATCTTTGGCCCGTCCACGGCCAAGGCCACGCCAACGACCCCGTGGCGGCTGCGCCAGGAATCCAGAATATCCTGAATCTGGGCGGCGACGGTATCCTGGAAGACAGGTTCAGGGGTTGGGTAGTATTCAACGCGGCAAGCCGCCGCCGACAGGGTCAAGAATACCAAAAAAAACACGGACGCCCGGGCGAATGCTGGATTGATCAACCGAAAGGGGATCATTGCGCCGTTGGCTCAAGACGTGTTTTAACGGTCAACGGTCTAAACCGTGGTTGGGATCCTGGTCCCAGGGGTCTTCATTCGCATGGCGTAGACCGATGTCCGGGCGGTGAATAGCATGGTCTTGTGGTCGGGACCGCCCCATGCACAGTTGGCGGGAAGCTCGGGAAGTTCGATGGTTCCCAGGTGATTTCCCGAAGAATCAAATACCCAACAGCCGCCGGGACCCGTGCTATAGACTCTGCCTTCCGCATCCACCTTCATCCCGTCGGGGACGCCTTCCTCAGCGGATGACAGGTCGGCGAAAACCCGCTGGTTAGACAACTCGCCCCCCGGCCCAACGTCGAACGCGTATATGAGCTGATGCCGGCAGACTTCGCCCCGCTCCTTCTCGTGGATACACGCCTGGCCGGCCCTGGTGATGGTGACGTATAAGATGTCTTCGGCGGGAGAGAATCCCAGGCCGTTGGGGTAGCCCAGATCACCGGTGAGGGAGGTCAGATCGCCACCGGGACCGATACGGACGATGCTGCTGAATCCCAGTTCCTGCTCCTGGGCCGTCAGGCGTCCGCTGGGGTTGGTGAAATAAATGCTGCCGCTGGAATGGCCCACCACGTCGTTGGGCGTGTTCAGCCGTTTGCCGTCGAGTTGCTGGACTATAGGGGCAACGACGCCGTTGGCGTCCATCCTGGTTATCTGGCGGTTGGTGCCTTCGCACATGATCAGCCGGCCATGGAGGTCGAAGGTCGTGCCGTTGGCGCGGCCGGTGTCTTCTCGAAATACCTGTGGCTCCCCGCCAGGGGTCAGGCGGTAGATCAGGTTGTTTGGCAAATCCCCGAATGTCCAATAACCGTCGCGATGCCACAGCGGTCCCTCGGTGAATTCAAAGCCCGTGGCCAACCGTTCCGGCTCGGTGGACTCCACTACCTGGTCAAGATCATCGGCCATGAGGGCCTCCTTAAAATTTGCGCATCCGCCTATCTAGGCACCCGCCGGTAGGTGGGATAGGTACTGGGTCACGTAATCCATTCCCGCCAGGTCGGAAAACGCGGCCATCAGTTGTTCGGTGATGGGCCCGGGAACTCTCCCTTCGTCGATTGACGCACCGTTGATTGACGAAACCGGGCAGATACAAAGGCTGGTGGAAGTCAAAAACGCCTCGTCGGCCGTGTAGGCGTCAAACAGGTCCAGGTCCCGCTCCACCGCTGGTATGTCCAGGCCGGCCGCCAGGTCCAACACGGTTCCCCGGGTAATACCCTCAAGCACGAATTGGCCCTGGGGGGTGCGCAGCTCACCGTCCTTCACCAGGAAGATGTTGGACCCCCGCCCCTCGGTCAGGTTGCCGTTCTCGTCGAGCAGCACCGCCCAGGAACCGGGGTCGACGCCTTGGGCTTCCAGATCGCCCAAAACCAGGTTCAGGTAATTATGGGTCTTGGCCCTGGGGCTCACGAACCGGGGCGGGACCCTGGGAACCGATGGGGTCCTTACTTTGACTCCGTCTCTATACAGCGGGGCCCGGCTGGCGAAGGGGATGGCGTGGCTTTCAATGAGCACCGTCGCCTGTGGAGATTCTCCGGGTTGCGAAGACTCGACTCCCCGGCTGATACGCTGCATGACCCACATGTCCTGGCTGGGTGGCAATAACGGGTAATTGTGGGCCACCACCTCCAGCGACCAACGCTCCATGGCGCTGGGGTCCATCCCCGGATCGATGCGCAGATACCGCAAGGAATCGTACAGCCTGCGGATATGTTCCTTAAGCTTGAAGGGTGTTCCGTTGAAAGTGCGGGTGGCGTCAAAGACGGCATCGCCGTAAAGGTAGCCCCTGTCGCGAATGGATATTCCCACCTGGCTCTCCGGCTTCAGTTCGCCATTAAAAAACACGATGGTTTCATTTGTTGCCATAGCTGCACCTGAAATAAGGATTGTGTTCAACGGTCTGTTCCCAGTTGCCCCCCATCAGGGGTCTGGAGAAGCACGTATCCGTGTCGAAGGTTAGCCCCGGAAGGCGTTGGCCCCGGTGACCAGGCCGGGCATCCCGCCCATGACGAAGGCCACACCGATGGTTTCAGCTATCTCGTCGTCGGTGGCGCCGGCTGCCCTGGCCCGCCGGGCAATGTTCGCCACGCCGTCGGGATGGGCGAGGATGGCGTCGCAAAGCATGGTCATCAAGATCTTCACTTTCCCGGACAAAGCCCCATCTACCATCACGTTTTCCCTGACGGCGGTAACGTCTTTAAGCAGAGTCGGTGCGTGTTTCTCCAGGGCAACCTGCCAGGGAGCGGATTGCGCTTGCGTCATTGGAGTGCCTCCTATATGGCGGATTCTAAAACCGCGGAATCTGAAACCCGGCGGTTCGAAGGAATCATACCAAGGGATTCATATATCGGCAAAGTCCACCCTTGGTGCCGATGGGGTCAATTGGTATATCGGCTTATCAATGTGATCCGCAGGCTAGCTCGGTTCTATGCCCAAGAGACGGGAGGCACCATGGTTGAAAACTGGTGCAGCGGCAAACTCACTGGAACGCTCGGGAATACATCCCGGAAGAATGGGCAGCAGATATTGCAGCTACTTCATAAAGCAACCGGCCGATCATAGGTTTTGACCATACATTGCCAGGTGTTCGTGAAACAGCTAGCCTCAGGGAATTTGACGGGCCCAGGGCGCCACTTTATAGTTCGAGACATTTCAACGAAATCCATGAATATGGAATCAAGTTGGTCTGGAAAAACCTGGATTTATCCAATGGTTGTTCAAACAGCGGTGCTTTTTCGAGGACCTTGGATTCTAGACCAAGAGGTGTAATATGGCCAATCGCTCTATACTCGCCCAGATCTTAAAACTTGATCCAGTTCTCGACCATTCCCGCATCGTGCATCTGGATGTTTGCTATGAATTCCCCTTCGATTTCACCCGGGCTGACGAATTTGCCCTGTACCGGACCTATGCGGTGCCCAGTATTGCCAAACTTCTGGACAGCACGGGTGAATTCACCGAGCGTACGCAACGCCGTTACGACGATACCAAGCTGATCATCAGCGAGTTAGTAGAAAACGGCTACGACTCGGAGCGAGGCCAGCGGGCCATGGCGCAGATGAATCATCAGCACGGCCGGTTTGACATCTCGAATCCAGATCTTCTATACGTGCTCTCTACCTTCGTGTTCGAGCCGCCCCGGTGGATGGCCCGCTACGCCCGGCGTCCAATGGTGGAGCATGAGAAGCTGGCCCTGTTTTACTTCTGGCGTGTGGTCGGGCAACAAATGCATATCCAGGCGATACCAGAGGAGATGCCGGAGTTCGAACGGTTCAACCTCGAATATGAACAGCGGAACTTCCGCTACACCCAAGCAGCAAATCGTGTGGCATCGGCGACCCGCGATATGTTCCTGGGTTGGGTGTTGCCTCGGCCCCTGCGAGGCTTCGCGGCTCCTGTCATTCACACGTTGCTGGATGACCAACTGCTGGACAGTTTTGGCTTCCCTAAACCGTCTCCCGCTCTGCGGCGTCTGGTGCAGGGAGCCCTGCGGACCCGGAGTAGACTGACTGGGTTGTTTCCCGAACGCCGAAAACCCTTTAGGCACACGGCGCGGCCCCACCGCTCATATCCAAGTGGCTACCAGATAGAGAAGCTGGGTCCGCCGGGTGACGCCTGAAACCAGGCCAGAGCGTTTCCATGACAACAGTCCCCGTGGGTAAGCGGCACGAACAGGACCGTGGACCTGAGATAGTAATCCCGGAGCCGGGCCAAGTCCGTTTGCTCGACGCGGCACGGACCTTTTTAAAACCAGCCAGGAAGAAACGGCGGCGGCGCCAAATCTTCATGGAATGCCTATTCCTATTCAGACCACTGGCTGGGGAGGTTACGGGATTCCATTTCGGGGATTGCGGTTATTTGCGGAATCGACCGAATATTTAATTGGGCCAACTTCCGGAGATGGTGCGAAAATCTGATATATGGCCGGTATACACGACGTAATCAGTTTGCAGATTTGAAGATGTCAGCTAGCTAAGGCATCATGACAAACGTTGTTACGCGAGCAGGACATCTCAAACCCGGCCCAAGAACACGGTTGTCATGGGATCAACAAAAGACATAGGCAATAAGTGGTGTGGGCGGAATCAGATAAAAGCCAACCCCGAAAGGGTGGAAAATTGCATCCGACACCACTCAAATTGTCGGAACTCCAAGCGACCACCTACGGATGTCCAGGACAAGCGGCATTCATAGAACGAAACCGGCTGAACCCCGACCGAAGTGGATTAGGGTCAAACGCCGCTATCTAGCAGCGCCGATACGAAACACCTTGGTACCACAAGAAGGGCACGTGCCCGAGGTCGCAGGCTTACCATTCTTCATGGTGATGGCCTGAGGTCCCTTGATCTCCCTCTTGGATCGACACTTCACACAATAGGCTTCCATCACAAACCTCCCTCCTTAGGGTGGCTATATTGTATAGACCCCAGGCGTGAATGTCAACATGTTGTATATTAAACTTTCAAATTTGGCAAAAATAGCTATAAGCCAACCCATTTAATTTAATCGCGCCTGGAATTTAATTTCACGGATAGGGTGAACTGGCGATCAAGGCTGGCCGCTTATCGGCCAAATCTATCCCAGCGCCCGCCCCTTCCTCTGGTACAATGAACCGTCACGCCGGAAGAAAAATGGAGATATAATTTGGCCCCCATGGGGCGTGAATCCCCCCTAGGCTTTCGCGTCAACGTCTGGTCGGGAACCCCCGGTGGTACCGCCTCAAAATTGTAGAACGGTGCTTGACGACCAAGGCGCCGCTAAGGAGTTATTTGGTCAATGGGTAGGCTGCTCATCGTTCGACATGGCGAGACTCCCTGGAATGCGGAAGGCCGGCTTCAAGGCCACGCCGACATAGACCTTTCTGAGAAGGGCCGTCAACAGGCCAGAGAGGTGGCAAAGCGGCTGGCGGATACCCCGATAGACGCCGCTTATTCCAGCGATCTGGCCAGGGCTTGGCATACCGCCCAGATCATGTTGGACCAGAGGGATGTGCCACTGAACTCCACCGTAGGCCTGCGGGAGCGTTACTATGGCGTTTTTGAGGGGCTGACGGTGGAAGAGCGGCAGGCCCAATATCCTGATGAGTTCGCCGCCTCGTTGGTCAAAGACCTGGAATTCGCCCCTCCCGGTGGCGAAAACGCCCGCGGCACATTAGAGCGAATGACCGGGGTAATCGGGGAGATCAAAGAACGCCACTTGAACGAGACCGTCTTGATCGTGGGTCACGGCGGATCGTTGCGGTCGGCCATCATAGCGCTGATGGAGTTGCCACCCGAGGCGACATGGCGTTTCGTCATGGCCAACTGCAGCCTCACGGTGATTGACACGTACCCGGATAACGCAGTTCTGGGGTTGTACAATGATACTTCTCATCTTCACTCGTCCAGCCCCTTGCTGGGCGGGCATCCGCCGGCCTAGGTTAGGCTGCCCGGCCGGATAGAATGCAGTCATGCTAAAAGTGGAATCTAAGCGAGGTTGAACAACTAAATCATGGCCGGCCGAGTTCTGATGGTTCAGGGTACCGCTTCCCACGTGGGGAAGAGCATTTTGGTGGCGGCGTTGTGCCGTATTTTCCGGCAGGACGGGTTCCGCGTCGCGCCTTTTAAAGCCCAGAATATGTCCAATAATTCCTACGTAACCCGCGACGGGGGGGAGATCGGACGCGCTCAGGCGGTACAGGCGGAAGCGGCCGGGGTTGAGGCCACGGTGGAGATGAACCCGGTGCTGCTGAAGCCCGAGGCCGACCATATATCCCAGGTGGTGTTGATGGGGCGGCCGCTGCTTTCTGCCCGGACCCGCGACTATTTTGGATTGAAGAGCCAGCTTTGGGATTCGGTGAGTTCCTCGCTGGACTCGCTGCGGGAGGAATACGACCTGGTCATCGCCGAGGGCGCTGGGAGCCCTGCCGAGATCAACTTGAAGGCCACCGAGATCGTGAATATGCGGGTGGCCCGGTACGCCAACGCCCCAGTACTCCTGTGCGCCGACATCGACCGCGGTGGTGTGTTCGCCTTTCTGGTAGGTACCCTGGAACTGTTGGAACCGGAAGAGCGGAAGATGGTCAAGGGATTTATCATCAACAAGTTTCGCGGCGATATCAACCTGTTGACGGACGGGCTAACCTGGCTTGAAGACCGCACTGGGATCCCGGTGGTGGGAGTGGTCCACCATTATCGTGACATCCACATCCCCGAAGAAGACTCGGTGGCCCTGGATCTGGCAGCCCCAGTGACGGCTCACCCGGTTTTGGACATCGCCGTGGTGCAGGTGCCCCACATCTCCAATTTCGACGACTTTGATACGCTGGCAAGGGAGCCGGGAGTATCTTTGAGGTATGTGGAGTCAGGCGACCGGTTGGGCAAACCCGACATGGTGATCCTGCCAGGTACCAAAACAACCATCCCCGACCTAGCCTGGATGAACCGCCAGGGAATCACCGAAGCCGTCCGCCGTCTGCACCGGGATGGCGCCGCGGTGATAGGTATCTGCGGGGGTTTCCAGATGCTGGGTACAAGGGTGTACGATCCGGACAAGATAGAGTCCTCCGATACCGAAATGGAAGGCCTGGGCATTCTGCCCATCACCACGGTTTTCGCCGGCTCTAAAGAGACCCATCGAATCAAGGGAAGGGTCGAATTGGACACGGGTTTGCTGGCCGGGGCCCGCGGAACCGAGATTACCGGCTACGAGATTCATATGGGGCGCACGACGGGCGAGGGAGTCCAAGCCCCGTTTCTCGTGGATGACCGCTCCGATATACCGGTGACCGAGGAGACGGCCCAGGAAGGGCTTTTAGACTCATCTGGCCGGGTGCTGGGGACCTACATCCATGGACTTTTCCACAATGGAGGATTGAGGCGGGCGGTGCTTCAGAACTTAGCGCGGGCAAAGGGTGTCAGTTTGCCGCCCCCCGCCCAGGACGCGGCCATGGACGGGGAATACGACAAGCTGGCCGACTGGGTAAGGTCTGCCTTGAATATGGACCAGGTGTACGAGATGACGGGTCTATCCCGCCATCGTGACCTTGATGACACTATCGAACCATCCGGTCAGCGATCAGGTGAAACGTCCAGGTGAGCCAGCTGGCGAGCGCCCCCCAGCTAACCTTGGTCATCGGGGGTGTCCGGTCTGGGAAAAGCGCCTTCGCCGAGGGGCTTGTGCGGTTCCTGGACTTGCCCACGGCTTACCTGGCTACCGGCATGGCCATAGACGACGAGATGGACCAACGTATCCAGCGCCATCGCTCGGGTCGGCCTTCCAATTGGGTAACGGTGGAAGAGCCCCTGGACTTGGCAGGCGGGTTAAAAGCTGCCTGCGAGGCCCTGAATCTCTCTAAAGCAGGGGCGGACGCAGGAGTGGTCATAATCGACTGCATCGACGTATGGGTCGCCAACAATCTGATCGAACACGAAGACGAGACCAAAGAACGGCTTGAATCGCTGACATTGGGCGTGCTCGACGACCTGCTCGTAACCGTCCGGGATTTGGCGGCGGAGATCATCATGGTCAGCTCCGAGGTTGGGCTTAGCCTGGTGGCCCAGGAGCCATTGGGCAGCCGGTTCCAAGACCTGCTGGGGCTGGTCAACCAGCGGATTGCCGCTATGGCCGGACGGGTCTACCTCGTGGTCGCGGGGATTCCGTTGGAAATCAAGAATGCGCCGGCCAACGCCTAACCCTAACGGGCACGCCAGCCATTTTGAGGTTTGGGGCTAGCTGACTCAACTGCATGTTTTGGCCTATTTACGTTTTTGATATCAAGATGTTTTCATCTACGCTAACGAAAATGTCATGTTGAGCCAGCCGCGGCGGCGAAGCAGCCGGGGCGGGGGCGACGGTCAACGGGCAGGCATCCTGGGCGCCGCCGCAGTGCGCGTTCCCGGCTCGTGCGGCGAGTTGGTTCAAGGGTTGTTGGCAGGCGGATACTTTCTAGTCTCCTGCCCGGTGGATTTTTTCGCCACGGTGTCGGTTGAGATATTCGCCGGCGGTCCAGGTGTGAACGCTCCGGAGGACTGCCCGAAAACAGCTGCCGCCGTCAAAGCAACCCTGACCTATCTGGGCAGGGAAGACGTGAGAATCGAGGTTTCGGTCAGCAATCCTATTCCCAGAAGCAAAGGCCTGGGCAGCAGCAGCGCCGACGTGGCTGCCGCCATCGCCGCCACGGGAATCGCCCTGGGCAAGGAGTTGTCTCCCCAGGACGTGGCCCGTCTGGCCGTTTCCGTTGAGCCCACCGATGGCGTGATGTTTCCCGGCTTGGCCGTGTTCGATCACCGGGAAGGGCGAAAGATGGAAGTTTTGGGGGCGCCTCCGCCAATGGAAATGGTCGCTCTGGATTTCGGCGGGACGGTGGATACCCTGCGGTTCAACCGGGAGGACCACCGGCACGCTTGGGAATCCGTCGCCGTAGAAACAGAAGAGGCCCTCGGGCTGGTGCGGTCGGGCATCCTAAATTGCGACGCAGCCCTGGTGGGCCGGGGAGCATCTATCAGCGCCCAAGCAGGCCAGCAGGTACTTCTCAAGCCGGAACTCCCCCAGGTGATGGACTTTGCCACAGATGTGGGGGCGGTGGGGGTCAACATAGCCCACAGCGGCACGGTCATCGGCGTCTTGCTGGATGCCCGTCAACGGCGGGGCCTGTCGGTGTACAAGCAGGCCCAAAAAGTGTTTCCCCACGCGGAATCCGTGCAACACTTTCGCCTGATGGCCGGGGGTGTGCGGCGGGTGGAGGAAAAATCCCCAGGAGCATCCCCGCGTCCCGGAATCTATTAAATCGCGAGCATAAAATCTTGAGGAAGTAAATAATGCCTGATTACAAACTGGCGGTGATAGCCGGCGACGGAGTGGGTCCAGAGGTCATCGCGGAGGGCCGAAAGGTTTTAGACGCGGTTTCCCGATCCAATCCCGGGCTTAGCTTCACCAGCACCGAATTTCCCTGGGGGTCGGCCTACTACCGTGAGACGGGTAGTCTCATGCCCGATGATGGGATAGACCAACTCGCCGGCCACGACGCCATTCTCTTTGGTGCGGTGGGCGACCCCAACATCCCCGACCACATCACCCTGCAGGGTCTATTACTGCCCATGCGGCGCAGTTTCGACCAGGGGGTGTGCATTCGTCCGGCCTATCTACACCCCGGCGTCAAGTCGCCGTTGGCGGGCAAGAGCGCCGGAGACGTTGACCTAGTCATCTTCCGGGAAAACACCGAGGGAGAATACGCTCCCATCGGCGGCCGCCTCTACCCAGGCACCGCCCACGAGACGGTGATCCAGACCAATGTTTTCACCCGCCGGGGCACCGAACGGATCATCCGCGCCGCCTTCGAATACTGCGTGCGTAGAAATAAGAAAAACAAGGTCACCTCCGTCACCAAGTCCAACGCCCAAGCCTTTGGAATGGTTTTTTGGGATGAGGTGTTCCAGGAGGTGGCGGCCGAGTTCCCCAATATTGAGACGGAGTCACTGTTGGTAGACCGTGCGTGTATGGATTTTGTCCGTTGGCCCGAAGAATTCGACGTCGTGGTGGCTTCCAATCTTTTTGCCGATATCCTGTCGGACATTGCGGCGGTGATCACCGGGAGCATGGGCTTGGCCCCCAGCGCCAACATCAACCCCGAGCGCCGCTACCCCTCCATGTTTGAACCGGTGCACGGCGCCGCCTTCGACATCACCGGCAAGGGCGTAGCCAACCCGCTAGCCACGATTTCCGCGGTGGCCATGATGCTGGACCACCTGGGCGAAAATGAAGCTGCCGGGAAGGTGGACGGCGCGGTGGCCCGCTGCCTCAACGAAAGGAAAGTGCTCACGCCGGACCTGGGAGGCAACGCCACAACCTCGCAGGTGGCGGACGAGGTGATAAGATTGTTGGCGGATAGGTGAGCTTATGATGAAACGCCTTACCGCCAGTATCTTGAAAGAGGACAGGTTTTACGTAGCCCAATGCCTCGAGGTCGATGTTGCCAGCCAAGGAAACACCGAAGTTGAGGCTTTAGGTAACCTACGGGAAGCGCTCGAGCTGCATTTCGAGCCACCCCAAGCCTCGGAAACGCCGCAACTCCAGGTCATCGAGATAGAGATAGGCGCCGCTTAGGCTTCTGCACTTCCGGGATGTCAGACGCAGGCTTCTATCCGCCGGTTTCAACGAGGTAAGCCAAAGAGGGAGCCACGTGAAGTTTGTGAAGGAAAGTGGCCCGCCTTTTGGTGGAGTAACCGGCGGGTTTTAAGCCATGACTGGTCTGCAGGTCCTGCGGGTTTTAATCGTGGCCGGGGACGCGCTGGCCAGGGCGGGTTTGGCCGCCCATGTATCGGAGCAACCCGAATTGCTCATTGTGGGCCAGGTTGGCTTGAGCCCGGACCTGGCTCCCGAGATCGAGGTCTACCGGCCTGATGTTTTGATTTGGGACCTGGCTTGGGACCCGGCCATGGCCCTGGAATGTCTGTCTGCGCTGCCCAACGGCTCTCCCCCTGTTTTGGCTTTGCTGGTTGACGGAGCCAACGCGTCCCAAGCGTGGTCGGCGGGGGCTAGCGGCCTGATTCTTCGGGACGCCGGTCCCCAGCGGATCTCGCCGGCCCTTGCGGCGTTGCACCAAGGTCTCACGGTCCTGGATCCGGCCCTGTCGCCAGGGATTCCGGGTGGGCGCGATCTTCCCGGTAATATACCCTCCGAAACCGTCCAGCTAACACCCCGCGAATTGCAGGCTCTCCGCTTGGTGGCCGACGGTCTGACCAACAAGGCCATCGCGGACCGTATGGGTATCAGCGAAAACACGGTTAAATTCCACGTCAACGGCGTGTTGGGGAAGCTCAACGCCCAGAGCCGCGCTGAGGCCGTCGCCCAGGCCGCCCGGATGGGGCTGATACTCCTCTGATCCTGCTTCGATCCTCTCCGTATTAATGGGATGCGGCCTACCCGAATGGGGCGGTTCCTTTTCTCGATTCCCCGTTAATCTTATATAAACGAATTGGCCCGGCCGGGGGAGAATCCACTTCACCTGGGCCGGTGTCCGGAGGCAGGAGACTGATGGCGGAAATATTGGCGAGTTTTTCCAACGATTTGGCGGATGTGGTTGAGACGGGCGGCCTGGGCGTGGTGCGGGTGGAGGCCAGAGACCGGCTGCCCGCCAGCGGCATCGTGTGGACCCAGCCGGGAGTGGTGGTGACGGCCCATCACGTGGTTGAGCGGGACGAGAATATCATGGTGGGGCTTCCCGGAGGAGAGGCTGTTCCCGCTGCCCTGGCAGGAAGAGACCCCACCACCGATCTGGCAGTGCTTCGGCTGGACGTCCATGCTGCCGGTCCGACGAATTTCGCCGGGCCCGATGGACTGCGGGTGGGCCACATGGTCTTGGCGCTGGGACGCCCGGGCCATAACGTAAGGGCCACCATGGGAATCATCGGGGCTTTGGGCAAGGAATGGCGCACTCCCGCCGGCGGCAGCATGGACCGGTATTTGCAGACCGACACGGTGATGTATCCGGGATTTTCCGGCGGGCCTTTAGTGGACGTCTCGGGCCGTATTTTGGGCTTGAACACTTCTGCCCTGCTTCGAGGAGTGTCGCTGACGGTGCCCATACCAACATTGAGCCGGGTAGTCGATGATCTGCTGGCCCACGGAAGGGTGCGGCGGGCCCATCTCGGCGTGGGCTTGCAGCCAACCCGCCTGCCGAAGGATTTGGTGGACGAACTTGGCCAGGAGACAGGGTTGCTATTGCTGTCGGTGGAACCGGGCAGCCCCGCTGATACCGGTGGGCTGTTCCTCGGGGACACGATTGTGGCCCTGGGTGGCCGGCCGGTGCGGCACCTGGACGACTTGATGGCAAATCTCATCGGCGATCAGGTAGGCAAGAACCTGCCGGTGAAAATCCTTCGTGCTGGGTCGCTGTTGGAAATTCAGGTGTCGCCGGTGGAAAAAGAATGACTCCGTCGTTTCGATAACGATGACTTCTATGGCCAGGAATGGGCGGGTGATGGCTTTTCACCCGCTTGGCCGCCGGAAGGGTTTGTATCGGAAGGGTTTGTATCGGAAGGGTTTTTACAGGAGTAAAAGGTGTCTGCATTACTGGAACAACTGAATGAGAATATGGGAGAGGTTGTGGAACGGGTGGGGAAAAGCCTGGTTCGGGTCAGCGTTGGAGGCAAGGGCTTTGGGGCTGGCAGCGTGTGGCATTCCGATGGACTGATCATCACCAACGCCCATGTGGTGTCCGGCGGCCGCGATGACCGGCGGGCTGGCGAGAAATTGTCCGTGACGTTGCCCGATGGCTCCGCCCATCCCGCCCGGTTGTTGGCCCTAGACGCAACCCACGATTTGGCGGCCATCTCGATTGATGTGGATGGCGACACGATTGGGGATGCCGATGGCCTCGAGCCAGTCACGTTGGGGGATTCACGTAACCTGGAACCGGGCCAATGGGTGATGGCATTGGGACATCCCTACGGCGTTGTTGGCGCCGTCGCCGGTGGCACGGTCATCGGTTCGGGGACTGACTTGCCTGAAATCGGGTCAAGGGCGGGGCCTGAGGGAAAGAAACGGGAATGGATAGCCGTGGACCTCAGCCTGCGTCCTGGCCATTCCGGCGGTCCTTTGGTCGACGCCCAGGGGCGTCTGGTAGGGATTTGCGCCATGATGGCCGGACCCGAGGTGGGCATGGCCGTGCCCGTTCACACCGCCAAGGAGTTCCTCCGCCGGGAGTTGGGGACGCGGGTGTAGGGCATACCCGTTCTTAAGTGGATCATCTCCTAGCTCCCTAAGACTACTCCCACCATGCGCTTTTCTAGGGCTATGCCCAGCTCGGTGGCCAATTCCAGCCGTTCGTGGTCACCCACGGTGGCCACGAACGCGACTCCCAGCAGACGGCCCAACCGGAAGTCGATCACCGTTGATGACACCAGGCCCGAGGGACCGCCCTGCAACACCTTTAGGGCCACCGCGTCGTCGTAGAAACCGTCTATCTTTAGCTGTTTTACCGAGACCAACTGGTGGTCTTCTCCCACCCTTTCGCCCACGTTCTGTTCAAAGTCTTTGATGAATATTTCGTGCATCCAATCTAGGACTTTGTCCGGGGCATCAAACAGGTGGGCCACGGTGGCGCCCAAGAAATTGAATCCATCCTGGGCTTGCATGTTAGTGGTGGGACCGAATTCCCGAAGAAACCCGGTGATTCGTCCCGCCTCCCGAAAACGCAATTCGGTGTTTCCCGGAAACCCTTGATCGGCCATGGTGCGGTTGTCTAGCAAGCCGTCCCTGACCATTTGATGCCCCGAGAACTCAATGGGCAGGTCGGCCTTCTCCAACACCATCTGTTCCAGGTGCTCATCGGTAATGTGGAAAGTAGCCCGGTTGATTGCCATTTCGCTGTTAGATTCCTCCGAAGTATAGTGGCCAAAAAGGCGGACCAAACCCGGCCATGCCAAGGGCGGCCAACGTAAATAGGCCGCCCCACCCTAATCAAATCGCTGAAAGCTGAGTGCTGAAAGCTGACAGCTAACCACAGACCATGGGATAAACGTGATTGGTTCGCGACATCTCGCCGGGAATCTGGCTACGGCTCCATGATTCGCCCTTGTCGTAGCTGGTGTAGACCTGGCCGTCCCTGGCGCAGCAATAAATGTGGGAAGGGGCCGCCGGGTCGATGGCGACCTGGAACATGCGGCTGGGGACGGTCTCCCCCAGGTCCATGCGCTGCCACGTCTCGCCGCTGTCCTGGCTACGCACCAGCACTCCCTCGTCCACGGTGCCCGGAGGAGCGCTGCCTCCCCCGGCGCCGGCGGCCAGGTACATGGTTTTTGGATCGTCGGGGGCCACGGTAAGGCCCCGGCAGTAGCTTCCACCGGGGAACATCTCGTCCAGTTCCACAAACTCCCAGTGGCTACCCCTCTGACGGCTTCGGAACATAGCAAGCTGGGTGATGATGTATACCAGCCCCGGAGCCGACGGGCTCACCTGAACCCCGTGGAGGTCAACCGGACCCATTCTTGTATAGTGGCCTTCCGTAGCCGACTCCCAATTTTCGCCGCCGTCCCGGCTGGCCACCAGGCCGCCGACTTCGATGGCGCCATAAACGTCATCGGGATTTCCCGGATCAACGGACATGCCAATCACCCGTTTAACGATCTCGGTGGGATGCATGGTGATGTGGGGGAACACCACGTTGGCGGTGTTCATTTTTTTCCAACTGGCCCCGCCGTCCTGCGTGCGGCAGATGGTGCTGCGGTCATAGCCCGCGAACATGATGTTGGAATCGTGGGGGTGGACGGCCAACGACCAGACGTCTGCCTCGGGAGCGTCCAGCATCTCCCATTGGTCGCCCCGGTCGCCACTGCGGAACACACCCTTCTGGGTGCCGGCGAATATCACCTGGGAATCTTTGGGATGTACCATCAACGCCCGGACTTGAGCGCTGGACGGCAGTCCTTCCGAGATGTTGGTCCATTCTGCTTCGTCGTCGGCCTTGCGGTAGAGGCCACCCTGGTCTAGAGCCGGTCCCTCCGCTCCCACGACTAGGGGGTTTTCACCACCCAGACCCACATAGACAAACGTGCGGTGGTTTGCGTCAGCCATATCCGCCTCCTAATAGAATAGAATTTGCGAAAACTTTCGTTGGCGAAAATACGCCGGGTCAAAACTACATGGATTGTTCGGCGAATCGGCCTAGATGTCAAGGGCCGCCGGCTGGTTTGCCCCATTGTCAGGCAGGAATGATGTGCCTCAACTGGGACCCTGGCAACCGGTGCTTGGGTGCGGTAGTATGTACGGGACACGACGCCCGGCTATATTTGGTCCGGCGCTGGTTCCCTTACATTGGACCGGAGATTGAACCGTTGAAGAGTAAGATTTACCAGGATTTCGACCAAGCCGTGGCTGATGTGCCCGACGGCTGCACCGTGATGATGGCGGGGTTTGGTGGGGTGGGATTGCCGCGGAACCTCATCAGCGCGTTGCACCGCCAGGGCGCCAAAGATCTTACGGGCATTTCCAACAACGCCGGGGCATTGGACGAACGGGTCGATGTAGGTACTCTGGTGGAAGCAGGCCAGATGAAAAAAATGATCTGCGCCTTTACCGCGGCGACCCACCCGTCCCAAATCTCCCCTTTTGTCAGAATGTACAACGACGATGAGATCGAGGCGGAACTGGTGCCCCAGGGGACCTTGGCCGAACGAATGCGGGCGGCAGCCTTTGGCATCGGCGGTTTTTACACGCCCACCAGTGTGGGCACCGAATTGGCCGAAGGGAAGGAGCACCGGGAGATCAACGGGCGGATGCACGTCTTGGAACACCCCCTTCCCGCCGACTTCGCCTTGATCCGCGCCTGGAAGGCCGATACCTTTGGAAACCTGCAGTTCCGGCTTACCCAGCGCAACTTCAATCCAGTCATGGCGATGGCGGCCGTCATCACCGTGGTGGAGGTGGAAACCGGCATCGTTCCCGTGGGTGAGATAGAGCCCGACAATATTCACGTACCCGGAATCTACGTGAACCGTTTGATCAAAATACCTGAAGATGGGATCTGGACTTAGTTAGCTGTCAGCTCTCAGAAGTCAGCGATCAGCTATCGGCGGCTGACACACGAAAGGAGGAATCGAATGGCGGACAAGCCCAAACTGGAAAGGCAAGTGATGTGTGACCGTCTGGCCATGGAGTTTCAAGACGGTTGGATCGTTAACCTGGGGGTGGGTATGCCGACCCTGTGCTCCAACTATGTTGACCCCGATAACGAGATCATCACGCATTCCGAGAACGGGGTCATAGGCTACGGTCCCTTGGCCGAGGAAGGAAAAGAGGACAAGCATCTGGTCAACGCCAGCGGCCAATTCGTCACCAGCCGGCCGGGGATGTCCATCGTCCACCACGCAGATTCCTTTGGAGTGATTCGAGGTGGAATGGTTGACGTGACGGTCATGGGCGCCTACGAGGTGGCGGAAAACGGCGACTTCGCCAACTGGCGGATCCCCACTCGCAAGGGTGGCGGCATCGGCGGGGCCATGGACCTGGCAGCCTGCGCCAAGCGGGTGTTCATCGCCCTAGAGCATGTTACCCGGGAAGGCGCCCCCCGTTTGCTAAACCGGTGCGCCCTGCCCATCACCGCCCCAGGCGTGGTCAAGATGGTGGTGACCGACCTGGGCTTGTTTGAGGTCACCCCAGAAGGTTTCAAGCTGCTTGAGAATGCCCCGGGATGGTCTCCTGAGGACATTCAAGAGTTAACGGAAGCCAAATTGACAATCGCAGGCGACCTGCGGGAGATTCGCCTGCGGAAGTAGCGGGTACCAGCGCCATCAAGTGATGGCCGGGCTCAGACCGGAACATAAAAACCCCCGGGCAATGTTGCTCGGGGGTTTTGGTATTAAAGCGATTACCAAGGCCGGTGAACGGCAGTGGCGTGGGTCGGACTAACGGTCCATAACCTTGACGGTATTTTCCTCGATGTTGTATTGGTACCTGGTCAGGGTGTCCAATTTCTGGCTTTCCAGGCGCACCACCAAAGCACGCTCTCCGGTCACGTTCAACGTCTGGTGAATCTCTCCGGGCAGGAAGTAGGCCACCGAGCCATCCTTCTGGGTGAAATTGCCGGTTTCTCTGATCTGGGGAGAGTCCACCCCTTCACCTGGGAAGGCCCACCGGAATTTTGTCTGTTTGATGGAGCCAGAGTAAACGCCGTAGGCAACCCAAGCCACTCCGTGGTCGTGGGGCAGTTGGGTCTGGTCCGGCTTTTGAACAGTACACATCAGGTAGAATCCGGCGCCGGGTTGGCCTAATTCTTCATCGATATGAAGGTCATACCGGCCAAATCCGCCTTCGTCCGGCAGGTTCAGCTTCTCTTCCAGCCAACCGGGGACCGACAGCAATTCCTTCATCTTCCCAGCCACCGCCTTGGCCTGCGCCAGTGGGTCCCGGCTGGCGGCAAATATCTCTTTTACGTCATCTACGAATGCTTCCATGGTGTACGTGGCTGTTTGGGTCATCTCCAACCTCCTGTGCCTTGCATCTTTATTGATGGCCAATATCGATTATTCATTTTGCTGTACCGTGAATCCTGTGTCAATGACCGGGATGAGGAAACGAGTCTCCTTTGAGGTCTGTTTAGGAAAGCGGCAGATACTCGGTTAAATAAATTTCCAAAGTGTCATTATGAAGGAGCGAAGCGGCTGAAGAATCTGGAGTGGGGTTCCCCGTGCCACCCCAGATTCTTCACTTCGTTCAGAATGACAGTGGCTAATCGTCACAGAATGACACTGCCTGGTCGTCACAGAATTACGCTGGCTAGTCTTTAGAAGAACGCCGTCCCTCCGTTGGCGTGGATGGTCTGGCCGGTGATGAAGCCGCCATCGTCGCTGACCAAGAACATGCAGGTGGCGGCGATCTCCTCAACCTTACCCTGGCGGCCCAAGGGAATGCGTGAGGCATCGGGCGGGCGGCCGCCAGGGTACCATTCGGGATGCTCCCTTGAGGTGTCGATACTGCCCGGCGAGACTACGTTTACCCGGATATTGTGGGGCGCGAATTCCGAGGCCAGGCTGCGCGCCATGCCCACCAGCCCCATCTTGGCGGCTGACACGTGCCCCCTCTCCGCCGGGCCGACAAACGCTCCGTCGCCGGTGAAGAAGATGATGCGCCCGTACTGGTTCTTCACCATGGATGGGAGCACCGCTTTGGCGCAATAGAAGGCGCCGTCGAGCACCACGCCGCGGACATGCTCCCAGTCATCATAGGTCACTTCCAAGAATGGCTTATGGGGGCGGACGGCGGCGTTGGAGATCAGGATGTCTAAACTGCCGAAATGGTCGATGGTCTGTTTTACCATGCTATTGACCTGGTCACGGTCAGAGACGTCGGCCAGGATCGCCAGCGCGTCGACACCCATCTCCCGGGCTTCCCGGGCCACCGATTCCGCTTCGTCCTGGTTGGACCTGGCGTTGACTACCACGTTAGCGCCTTCGCCGGCCAATTTAAGGATCGTCGCCCGGCCGATGTTCCTCCCTGATCCAGTGACCAGGGCTACCTTCCCTTTTAACCGGTCCGCCATTCCTCCTCCATTGTTTGGTTGTGATTTGGTGCTGGTTGGCATTCGGGGCGGATTATAGCATGGGCCAAGTCAGCCGGGACATAGATAACTACCCCACTTGACGTTGACAGCTATGGGAGGCCCACGTACACTCCCGTCTGTTCGGCGTAACGCGCCGGGTCATGGAAGGGCGTATTGCACCTACCCAGCTAGGTCCGGCAACAAGAATGGGCATCCGATAACCTATGGGTTGGACCAGAACACTCTACTGGCTCGTGTTGAGACGGCTCCGCTCGTCGTGGGCGCTGCTGGCAATAACCTCGTTTGGAATTTTAGCTGCGGTAACCCTGATGTCGGTGGGCGCCGTCTATTCCCAGGTCCTGGCGGAAGCAGGGCTACAACACACTCTGGCCACCATAGATCAACGGGTATTGAACGTTTGGGTTTTGGTCCAAAACCGGCCCCTGGGATTGGCGGATTACCAGCGGGTGCGGTCAGAGGCGGAACAGATTTCCCAATCCCGTTTAGGACACCTGTTGAGAGGCATGGAACGTTTGGGCCAGACCCAGGGCAACTTGCCCGTCGTATTCC
Organism: Dehalococcoidia bacterium; assembly: GCA_034428715.1. Lineage (GTDB taxonomy): Bacteria > Chloroflexota > Dehalococcoidia > Lucifugimonadales > UBA3495 > Io17-Chloro-G2. The sequence continues at coordinate 22,929 of DAOUHE010000307.1, forward strand.
AGAACGATGGCAGCGGTCCCAATTCGGCGTCTCCCATGGGCCGGCCCTTTTTCCTGACCGGATTCCAGCAGCATGCCCGCATAATCGAAGGACGGTGGCCGGAAAAACCCCCGGTGTTGCGAGATAAGGGGCTGGATATGGAGATTGCCATAGGCCGGCAGACCGCGGTGACCATGGGATTGAGGGTGGACTCCCAGATCTTCCTCGTTCCATTCAGTTCGGACCCATCGGAAGTCATAGCATTGACTGTCGTCGGATTGATGGAGGTGGTGGACCCCGGGGAAGAGTACTGGATGTTTTCGTCGTCCTATTTCAGCGTCCAGGAGTTTGGGGATGAAACGCTGCTGCCTCTCTACGTTCCCGAAGAGCATTTCTTTGCCGGTATGGGGGCCAAGTATCCGTCTTTGGTGGGTGACTTCGGTTGGTTCTTGTTCCTGGATGCCGGAGGATTGACGGCAGCAACGGCCGGCCCCGCCAAGGACGCCTTGGCCGGGCTAGAGACCGACATCAACAAACAGTTTCCCCGCACCCTGGTGCTGACGGGTTTGAAAAACCGTATCCTGGCCTACGAACGGACCCTTACCCTGGCTAGGATACCGCTGTTCCTCTTTGTTTCCCTGGTGATGGTGGTGATCCTCTATTTCTTGGCTCTTATCATGGGCTTGATTGCCAGATCGCAAGCCGACGAAGCGGGGCTGTTGAGAAGCCGGGGCGCCGGGGTGCCGCAGGTCACCGGCCTGTTGGTAGCGGGGGAAGCCATCGTTGTATTGGTGGCGGTGGCCGTCGGGCCCTTCTTGGCCATGGCCATGGTTCGCTACTTGTTGCTGGGCACGATAAACCCGGAGATCAGCGAAACCGGGTCGATTACCGTGGGCTTTTCCGCGTCAATGTTCTGGATGGGAGCCATTGGAGGTCTCCTTAGCCTGGTCGTCCTGGCCGTCTCCGGTTGGAGCCGCGCCCGCAATGGAATCGTCGAATCGTTGGCGGCGCGGGCCAGGCCGCCTACGGTTCCATTCGTGCACCAATACTACCTGGACGTTCTGGTGGTGCTGGCGTTGTTTTTGGTGATTTGGCAGATTCAAGGCCGTGGCGGGTTCGCCACCCAGGAGCTCGCCTCTGGGTCTTTGGACGTGGATTACACCTTGTTGCTGGGGCCGATATTAGGCCTCATAGGAGCTGCGGTGGTCATGCTGCGCGTCTTGCCCTGGTTGGTGCGGTTCTTGGCCTGGTTGAGCTTCCGGGGGGGCCCTGCCTGGATCGCCTTCCCCTTGGTGCGCCTGGCCCGGGACCCATTGCCCCATGGATCGTTGGTAGTGATAATGCTGCTTGCCACCGCCCTGGGTGTCTTTGGCGCAGCTTTCCAAGCCAGCCTGTCTAAGAGCCAGGTAGAGCAGGCGCTTTACCGGGTGGGTGGCGACGTGGTGTTGACCGGCCACGCATTTCCCCAAAATCTGCAGCGGGAAATAGGCTCCATCAAGGGGGTCTCCAACGTGACTCCCATTTTAAAGGAACAGGTCACCCAGGTTTCGCCCAGCTCAAGCCGCCGGACGGTGCTTTTGGCCACAGACCCGGTGACTTTACCGAACACCGTTTGGTTCCGCGATGATTTCGCCGACTCGGAATTGGAGGAGTTGCTCAGCCCGCTGCATCAGGCCAGGCATATTCCCTCGCCGTCATCGGGAAATCCCGGCTTGGGGATCGAAATACCCAGCGGCAGCGAATCCTTGGGTATGTGGGTGCGGCCCGAGGTGCAACAACTGAGCACTGTGGCGCGGGAATTGAACCTATGGGCCAGGGTGGAAGGTTCCGAAGGTAGAAGCAGGCATTTGCTGGTGGGGGATTTGATGAGTTCCCAGTCATCTCCATCGGCGGGGTTTGGTTTGTTTGTGGCGGCTCCTCAGGCAAATTCCCCGCCGCCCAATGACGGCGCTGGTTGGCAGTTCTATCAGGTGTCGTTGCAGGATGCCGTGGAATCGTTGGAGCCGCCGGTCAGGCTGGTGGCTTTTTTCATGAGCCGGGAGGCCTTTACCCGGTTGCCGCCGGGCACGATATCAATGGACGATATCACCGCCATTGGGCCAGTTGTCAACGAAACCGATAGCGCGCCTCTTTTGACCCTTATAGAGGGATTTGAAGGGGCGGCGCCGTGGGTTGTATTGCCCAATGAAGGAACGGTGCCGGATAAACTGGAAATGTCCCCGGAAGCGGCACACTCGGGGGACCGAGGTCTCGCTTTCAGTTGGGAGGAACCATTTTCACGAATTCCCAGAGGCATCATGATTCCGGCGGGACCCTATCCCTTGCCAGCTATCGGCGGCCCGACCTATGCGGTGGGTCAATCGGTGCGTTCCAAAGTCAACGGCCAGATCGTTCCCATGAAAATCACCGGCCAGATCAAATATTTCCCCACCGTAGACCCGGCGGACCAGCAGTTGCTAATAATCTCATTGGAGGATTTCCGCCAATACCTTAAACGCATCCCCAGGGGACTCTATAGCCCACCGGAGCAACTCTGGCTGGCGCTGGACCGGGGCGCTGACCGGGAGAGGGTGATCGAGTTGGTCGACAGCCGGGTAACCGCCGCGGTCATCATAAAAGACCGCCGGAAGGTGGTTGACCTGGCCCGGCGCGACCCTTTGGCCGGTGGTGGCTGGAATGGATTGACCCTTCTGGGAATGGCAACCATCACAGTGGCCGTGTTGCTTACCCTGGCCGTCCACGGGGTGGCGGCAGTGCGCACTGGACGGGTGGATCTGACCGTGGTCCAAACCCTGGGATTGAGCCAGTTGCAGTTAACCGCCTCGTTGGCATTGGAGCGGGTGGTGGTGGCGGTTTTTGGCATTGCTGTAGGAGCCGGGGTGGGTCTTTGGATGGGACGCTGGGTGTTGGGATATCTCGACATAACGCCACGGGGGAATCCGGTGATTCCTCCGATGATTCCGATAATTGAAGTATGGGTGGCCGTTTTGGTGGTGGGAGGTTTGGTGGTGGCTACCCTCTTGGCCTTCGTGTTCGTGGCCGTGACCGCCCGGCGGCTGCGGGTCCCGGAAATCCTCAGGATAGGAGACTAAGGGTTAAAGGCTGGTTGATGCTTTCCCTCTTTATATCCGCACAGGCAGTGGCGGCCAAAAGGATAATTTCGGGCTGGAAACTGGAGATCGTTCTGTTCCTGGGCATCGTGCTGGCGGTGGCCCTGATGTCTAGCGGAGTGATCTTTTCCAACCTGCTGGCCGAGGCGGCGTTGCGGCACACGCTGGAAAATGCCAGCCCAAAGGACGCCAATTTCTGGGTGCGTACCTTCAGCGGCCGGGATTCGCCGCCCACGGCGGAAGGGAGGTTGTCCGAGCACAGGTTCCGTCTTCGATTCGCCGACGAACACGTGGCGGAGCCGTTTCAGCCATACCTGCGAGAACAAGGACGTTTCCTGGAAACGGCAACTTTCTTCTTCCAAGGCCATTCCCAGTTGGAACTTGAGAACCCGGTGCGGCCCAGGGGGCAGATCAAATTTTCAGACGGGCTGGTCTCACCCCGATTTCAAATGATTTCAGGACGCTGGCCTTACAACCTGTCCGAATCGTCAACATCCGCTCTTTTGGATCGGGGCCTTCCGTTGGAAGTGGCGGTGGATTCTCTGGGAGCGGAGCTGCTGCAATTGGACGTGGGGGCCCGGTTAGAGGTTTTTCCAGCGTCTTCTTTCACCGGTCCACCGCCGATGGAGGTGGAGATAGTCGGCATTTTCCAACGGACCGATCCCAGTGACGAGTTCTGGTACGGTTCCAAAGGCGATTTCTCGTATCAGAACGACCAATGGACCATCATTCCCCTTTTCACCACCGAAGAGGCGATTTTGGGGCCGGTGCTACAGGTTTATCCAACCCTCTACACCGACGCAACCTGGTTTTATTACCTGGAACGCAAAAGCATTTCGGCCGGAGAGGTCGATACGGCCCAGAGAATCCTCGCTGGGATAGAGCGGGACGTCCGTAACCAAATGAAGAACTCCAGCATCGGTCTGTATTTGGACGATGTCTTGGACGACTATCAGGAGCAACTGCTGCTGGCCCGAATCCCCCTGTTCTTGATCCTCTTCCTGGTCACTGGGATATTGACCTATTATCTGGCCCTAGTATCAGGGCTCATCGTTAAATCCCGCAGCGGCGAGATCGCCATGCTGAAAAGCCGCGGTGCTTCAACGATTCAGGTGGGGATACTGTCCTTGGCCGAAGGTCTTTTGCTGGCCCTTCCGGCCGTGATTTTAGGGCCTTTGCTGGCGTTGGGCGTGGTCAAGGTGCTGGGTAGCGTGTTTTTTGGCCTGGGCGGCGGCGGCGACCTGTCCACCGTTCCGGTGACACTCTCTTCAGGCTCTTGGCTTTTGGGATTGGCCGGCGGCGGCCTGGCGGTATTGGTGCTCACAACCCTCACGTTGGTGGCCGCCCGTCAAAGCATCGTAGAATTTCTGCAGGTGGGCGCCAGGCCGCCCAGAACACCGTTCATCCACCGGTATTACATAGATCTGCTGTTCCTGGCGCTGATCGGTCTGATGTGGTGGCAAATCCAATCCCGGGGCTCCTTCCTGGTCAGGCCGCTGGGAGGCCAGGGACTGGAACTCGACTATAGCATGCTGCTGATCCCGTTGATGGTCTTGGTGGCCATAGGTTTGGTCGTGTTGAGGGTTTTCCCCCTGGTTTTGGCGTTGGCTTCGCGAATCGCCGAACCAGTTGGGCCGTCGTGGCTGGTCCATGGCCTGAGGCACATATCTAGGGACCCCATCGTCCCCGGAGTGCTGGTGGTTCTGTTAATGTTCGCCACCGCCCTGGGAGTGGTGGGTAGCTCCTTCAGTTCGACATTGGAGCGAAGCCAGCGAGACCGGGCGTTGTACGCCGCCGGTGCCGACCTTCGCATCGTGCATACGGGAATCAACATCCCTGTAGCTTCCCTGGGCTTGTCGGAAATCTCGGGGGAGGTGGGTGAGGTATTCGCCGCCGCCGAAGTCCACCGTTCCAACGCCCGCTTGACCACCACGGGTTTCAGCACTACGGCCGATCTTCTGGCGGTGGATACTGGTTCTTTTGCCGATGTGGCCTGGTACCGGCCCGACTTCGCCGGCGGGCTGCCGTTGCAGGATCTAACCCAGAAGCTCAAGCCCAAAACCTCTCCAGACCCGGGGTTGGCGCTGCCGGCCGATACCCAAGGCTTGGCATTGTGGGTCAAACCTAGCCGCCCCAGTACCAGGCTGGGTTTGAGGGCGCGTTTTCAAGATTCTAAGGGCCGCTACTTCGATATCTCCATGGGCGATCTGAACGAACGCGAATGGAGCCGCATCGAAGCAGAGATCGTGCCCATATTGCCGTCACGGCGGGTTGCCCTTGCCGATGAGCCAGCGCCGGTGATGGAGCCGCCCTTCAATCTGCTGACCCTGCAAGTGGTGGGAAGATTCGGCCTTACAGATCCCGGCGCATTGTTCATTAGCGGGTTAGCAGCCCTTACCCCGGGTGGAGAGGTAGCGCTATCCAACTTTGAAGATTTGGATGATTGGCATGTTCTGGAAAACTACATTCAGCCCGGATTTTTTGCCGTAGAACCCAGTAACCTTTCTCCGCCGGGAGAGTCTGGCGGTTCGGCGGTCTTTAGTTGGGTCTCCACCGGAATGGGGTCCCGGGGCATACGTCCCGGCCGGCCGGAGCCACCGGTTCCGGCCCTGGCAAGCAGGTCTTTTCTAGAGCAAGCGGAAGCCGTAGCGGGAGATACCGTGGTGGTTGGCTTTTCCAACTTTGCCCTGGCATTCGAGATCGTGGAGGAGGTGGACTATTTCCCGACGTTGGACCCTGCGGAGACGCCGTTCATCGTCGTGGATCTGGCAACCCTTACAACCCAAGCCAATTACCATACCGCCAGACCATACGGCGGTTCCAATGAACTTTGGCTGAATCTGGACGGCGGCGGCGCTCCGGCCATGGATATCGAAGCCTACCTTGACCGCGGGGGGGTGACCGTTCGGGAATCGCACCTGGCTTCGGATCTGGTGTCACAACGGGTAGACCGGCCCTTGATAACCGCTGGGTGGGGAGGATTGCTAGTGTTGATGTTCATGGTGCTGATATTGGCCAGCGCCTCTGGTTTGGTATTATTTTCTTATATGGAATTTCGAGGCCGCCAGATTGAGTTCGCCCTACTGCGCACGTTGGGCGCCTCCCGCGGGCAGACCCATGGCGTCGCCTGGTTTTCCGTGTTCTTGGTCGTTGTCTTTGGGGTGGGTCTGGGCAGTTGGGCCGGGCAGCAGATCGGGGTCAGCCTCTTGCCGTTGATGGAGGTCGCCGAGGAGGGTGTCCGGGTCACCCCTCCTATGGTACTGCAGGCCAATTGGATGACCCTGCTGGTATCCTATCTGGTGATCGCCGGAGTAACCGTGGGGACCGCGGCCTGGCTGGCCTGGTTCACGGCTAAAATGGAAGTTCAACAGGTTTTGCGAATCGGCGACGTATGATCTTCATTGGTTTGTACAGCGAAAAAGCTGGCACACGCGGCAATGAAGTTTCGGTCAAACCGGGACGGGAGTAGCGATTTGAGGGACGATTTGCGCATAGACAGTGCTCGCAGCCCCTACGAGATGCGGAGAAACGACGGGATAGAGGAGGTGGCTTCCTCTGGTCCGTACATCAACTGCCGGGACTTGTTTAAGATCTACAAACGGGCCGAGTTGGAGGTCGTAGCCCTGCGGGGAGTGGATCTGGAGGTGGAAGCCGGTGAGATCATCGCCATCATCGGCACCAGCGGCAGCGGCAAAAGCACGTTGTTGAACACCTTGGCCGGACTGGACAGGCCTTCGGCCGGGCAGGTCCAGGTGGGTGACCGCGATTTGCTGGACATTTCCGACAAGGAACTGGTGATCTACCGGCGGATGGAGGTGGGATTCGTGTGGCAAGCCACCGGGCGCAACCTGGTGCCTTACCTCAACGTGAAGGACAACATAGAACTTCCGATGGCGATGGCCGGCGCGTCTCCCAGACACCGGAATGACTGGAGTTCGGAGTTGCTGTCGGCTTTGAGTCTGGATGACAAAGCCAAGCGGTTGCCCCATGAATTGTCAGGGGGCGAACAGCAACGGGTGGCCATCGCCGTGGCCCTGTCGAACCACCCTCCCCTGCTACTGGCCGATGAACCCACCGGAGAGTTGGACAATCAGACCGCCGCCCAGGTGTTTGAGCTGCTGCGGGAGTTGAACACAACCTACCAGGTGACGGTGGTCATGGTCACCCACTATGCTGGGGTTGCCGACTACGTGGACCGGGTGGTGCACATTCGAGACGGCCGTATCAGCTCGGAAACCTTCGCCACGCCCGCATTTCAGCGCACCGGAGGGACCATTCAGGAGGAGTACTTGGTGGTCGACCGGGCCGGCCGCCTTCAACTGCCTCCCGAATACGCGGAAAAGTTCAATCAGCGGGGCTTGGCCAAGGCCGAGATGACCGGTGATGAGATCACCATCAAACCCGCTAATGACCGCCCTCGGCGGGGTTGGAACCAAAGCGGAAGAAGGGAACGGCCATGAGCCAACGAGATATCCGATTCGCTCGGCAAGAAGGCTCCAACAGTCCGGTGCCCAATCCGGTGGGTGAGGCGGCACCGGCCGCCACTGTTGTTATGATATCCGCGGTGGGGTTGACCAGGGTGTTTGGTTCCGGGGAGACTGAGGTAACCGCCGTGAACGGCATCTCACTGGAGGTTCGGTCCGGAGAGTTTTTGGCGGTTACGGGCCGGTCGGGCTCCGGTAAGACCACGTTTCTGAACCTGTTATCCGGTCTGGACCGCCCGACCAAAGGCGCCGTCCACTTTCAAGGCCGCAACCTGGCGGAATACTCCGACGGTGAGATGGTGGAATTGCGCCGCAAGAAATTGGGATTCGTGTTCCAGTCCTTTGGGTTGATGCCCCTTCTTTCGGCCATGGAGAATGTGGAACTGCCGTTGCACATCAGCGGCGCATCCTGGCGCGACCGGCGGCGCCGAGCTCTGGAATCATTGGAATTGGTGGGCCTGGGGTCGCGTTCCAGGCACCGGCCTTACGAACTATCCGGTGGCGAACAACAACGGGTTTCCATCGCCAGGGCCCTGGTCACCGGACCCGACGTCATCTTCGCCGACGAACCCACCGGCGAGTTGGATACCACCACGGCCATGGCCATCTGCTCTATTCTGGGAGATATTGTGGCCCAGCGGGGCACCACGGTCCTAGTAGCTACCCACGACTTGACGCTGGCTGGCATGTGCAGCCGCCGGGTGGACATCGCCGACGGCGCGGTGCAATCCGACGTTTAGACCTTCCCGTAAGGCTAGTAAAGATAAAAATTAATCAACTCTCTTGGCTGCGTTAGACCGGGGAAAAGCGGGGTTGACATGAGTATCGACCGCCTTACAATGGACTTAATACATCAGCCTAACCTATAAGGGAGGCCGCCCATGATTACGAAATTCGATAGTCTTTTCGCCGGGCACGTGGACATGGAAAACGTTGGCTATGCCGGCACCGCGGTCAACGACCGGTGGTTCGACAACAGCCACCTCTCCACAGCCTTTGAAAAAGGCGAGGCCATCGCGATCCTGCTGGACCGCTGCGGATTTGACACCTTCTGGATGGCCGAGCACCATTTCCAGCCGGAAGGGTACGAGTGCATTCCAAACCTGCTTTTGTTCGACGTCCACCTAGCCCATTTGACCAAGAACATCAAATTTGGCTGTGGCTTCAATATCGCGCCCATGTGGCATCCTTTGCGGCTGGCGGAGGATTACGCCACGGCCGATATCCTTACCGGAGGCCGGGTGGTTTTCGGGCTTGGCCGCGGTTATCACACTCGGGAGGTCGAGACCTTCGGATCTCCAATGACCGACCAGGAAGCCAACCGGGAGATGTTTGAAGAAGCGGCGGAGATCATATTCAAGTCGTTCAACGAAAAATCCTTCTCCCACCATGGAAAGTATTATGATTTGCCACCCAATGTGCCCTACCGCGGCTACGAATTGAAGGATTTAACCCTAGTTCCCCGTCCCAAGCACCTTCCGGTGGAGTGCTGGCAGCCGATTCAGGGCGGAACCCAACGGGCTCTTGACTTCATGGCCAAGCACCACATCAAGGGCGTCATTGGCGGTGGCGTGGCGGAAGGCGGGGTCATGGATCAAGTGATGATCGACTTCCAGGCTGCTTCCCGCCGGGCGGGCCGGGAAACCGAACTGGGCGGAGACCTGAGCGTAGGCTTCCATTTCTACTTGGCGGATACTCAGGAAGAGGCCATCAGGGCCGCCTCGGGTTTCTACGAAGAGAACGTGAAGATGTTCGGCCCGCTGCGCCTCCACCGGGGTCTTTCGGAGCAGCAGTTGTTGGACATCGCCGACCCCAAAGTGGCGCCCGACGCCGGGTTGCCCACCCTCAAGGATGCCGTAAAATCGGGAGCATTCTTGGCTGGTCCTCCCGAACAGGTCATTGAGCAGCTCAAGGCCGTGGAACAACAATACCCCGGTCTGGAAAGGATTGGGGTCAGCCACCCGGTGGGCACGCCTCAAAAGGTGGTCTTGGAGCAATTGGAATGGTTCTCCAAGGCAGTGATGCCCGCCTTCAAGGGCAGGGTGGAGGCAGCGGTACCCGCGGATTAGATTTTCCTATCGAAGAATGCAAAAACGGCCGGCATCCATGCCGGCCGTTTTTGGTTCTGCCGCATTCCCCGATGAGCCGGCCCCGCCGTTGACACTTAGCCGTGCCCTGGATAAACTCGCAAGTGGTCCGGCCCAAGTGTTCCAGCAGGATCGGCCGGCGGCGCCGAGATTCGTTGGCCAAGAGGATTAAAGTGTCTGAGGCGGGAGATTCATGACCCTCACTTCCACGATGGCCGATACCATCGAGTTGATGTACGAGACTGGATGGACCGACGGCCTTCCCGTGGTCCCTCCCACCGGCGAACGTGTGGATGAATTTGTGGCCGCGTCGGGCAGACTGGCCAACGAGTTGATTGCCGAGTTGCCTCCCCTGGCCGGCCGGGCCACGGTGGAGCGGATCGCCGTCAACGCTGTCATGGCGGGTTGCTTGCCCGAGTATATGCCGGTGGTCATTACCGCCATCGAAGCCTTGATGGACGAGCGGTTCAACCTGCGGGGCGTGATGTGCTCCACGGGTATCCATACACCCCTGGTGATCGTCAACGGCCCCATCGTCAAAACCCTGGACATCAACTCGGGCTACAACTGCTTTGGGCAGGGATGGCGCTCGAATGCCACCATCGGCCGGGCAGTGAAGCTGATTCTGGTCAATCTGGGCGGCGCCATTCCTGGAGATACCAACAAGGCCACTTTCGGCCATCCCGGCGCCTACACCTACTGCATAGCCGAGGACGAAGACGCCAATCCATGGGAGCCCTATCACGTAGAGTCAGGGTTCATGGCTGAAGACTCCACGGTGACGGTGTTCCCCGGCGAAGCCCCTCATAACATCATGTATCATGCTGTAAATGACCGTAACTTCCTGACTGTACTGGCGGATACGATGTGTCCCCTGGGTAACGTCCAGATGTACGTCATGGGCGATACATTTGTGGTTTTAGGCCCTGAGCACGCAAAGATGCTTGCTGCCGAGGGATGGCGCAAGCGTGATGTGAAGCAATTTCTTCATGAGAATGCCCGCAAACCGGTGAGCTTGTTGAGACGCGGTGGACCCGCTCAAGGAGACGACCGCCGGGATATGCTGTGGCCCAAGTTCGTCGACCGCTCCAACGACGATGATATGGTGCCCGTGGTGCGCCGCGTGGAAGACATCCACATATTGGTGGCTGGCGGCGCGGGAGGCCCCCATTCCGTTTATATTCCTGGCTGGGGTTCCCGCCGGGCAATAAGGAAGATCCAGTTTCCCCATTAACGTTTCCCCAACATAGTTCCGTAGGGAGGTTAAATGGTTGCCGTATCAACCCCTGGCCTGAGTACAGGTTCAAATATTGACCAGCGGCTGCGAGAGTTGGACATTCGCAGTCCCATAGACCCGGAGGCGGCCTCCCAGTGGCATGCGGCCCCTCGGCTGGGAAGTCTGGCGGGGAAGTCTGGCGGCTTCCTGGGCAATAAGAAGGCCAACGCCGAAGTGCTGCTGAAAGAGATCAAAGAGCTTATGGACCAGCGGTTCGAGCTCCAAGACGGGGTGGTCGTGGATAAGTTCATCTACTCCCGGCCCGCCTCCGATGAGATCATTGAATCCCTGGCCGCCAATTGCGATTTCGTGATCACCTCGATTGCCGATTGAGGGTCTTGCACCTCGTGCTGTATGCACGACGCCATGACCCTGGAAGGCAAGGGAATTCCCACGGTCGTCATTTGCACCAACCCATTCATGAATTCGGCCCATGTACACGCCCGCACCTTCGGGCGGACCGGTTTTCGGCCCGTGGGCATTCCCCACCCCTTGGGCGGACTCAAACCCGAGGCGGTCAAGGACCGCGCCGAGTCAATCCTGGAAGAGATCATAGCCGCTCTGACCCAGGATGGTTAACCGGGAATAGTTAAATAACGACACCGAGTGAAAAAACCGCTGCCCAAGAGCAAGGAGGCACGTAAATGGCCACGGTAGGCGCGGGAAAATACACTTACGAATTGGTGGAAGGTTGGGGTGAGCTCCCCCAGGGTTGGACCTTGGGCCAGACGGCCATCGTTACCGACTCACAGGACCGGGTCTATTTATTCAACCGCGGTGACCATCCGCTGATCGTGCTGGACCGGGACGGCCGCTTTTTATCCAGTTGGGGCGAAGGCATGCTGCCCGACGCCCACGGCATGTACATAGATGCCGAAGACAACCCCTACATGCCCGTGAAAAACAGCCATGTGGTGCTTAAATACAGCTCCCAAGGCGAGTTGTTGATGACCCTGGGCAACTGGGACCAACCCTCCGACAGCGGTTGGTCTGGCAATACCGAAGATATCGTGCAGCAGGGCGCCGGGCCGTTCCACCGGCCCAGCGACGTCGCTCTCTCACCCGAAGGCGATCTGTACATCTCCGATGGTTACGGCAATGCCCGGGTCCACAAATTCACCGCCGATGGCAGGCTGCTTTTTTCCTGGGGTGAACCGGGCAAGACCGGCCCCGGAGAGTTTCACGTGCCCCATGGCGTTTGGGTGCACACCGACGGCAGGGTCATCGTGGCCGACCGGGAGAACCACCGGATTCAGGTTTTCACCGCCAACGGTGAGTTCCTCACCCAGTGGACGGGCTTTTCCCGGCCTTGTGACATTTACATCGACCAGGACGAGGCCGTGTTCATCCCTGAGTTGGACGCATTCATGAGCATCACCGATCTGGAAGGAAATCTGCTGGCCAGATGGTCTGGACCTACCGATGCGGGCGCCCACGCCATATGGGTGGATTCCCATGGGGACCTCTACATCAACCAGAACCTGGAAGGCCAGCGGCTGCTCAAGTACCGAAAACGCGGTTAGCCTTCCACTTCCAATTGTCTTTCAGCCAAATGTTGTCCATTCCCGTTGCCTTCGGTTTTGCTGATCTTCTGACGCAGGGACTCCCAGTATTGACCTGCCTTTTGACTGACCTGGCCGGCGAACGGGCGGGCGAACCGGCCTGCGCCGTTAGCGACGATGTGCCTGGTCTCTTTGCCCGTTTTTGGCGCAACAAGCAGTGCGGCGGCGGTGCCAATTACCGCTCCAGCCGCGAATCCCAGGATGAACCGGTTACGTGTGGTCATAATTTTACCTCCTGTTGCCTCGACATTAAATTTCCCCTCACCAGCCACTCTAGCTGGTTCACGACAGCCGGTAATCGGACTTTCGGGCGATTTTGCCATCCGCCAATAGGTTGAGGCAGCGGGCCGGCGTCCACACCTCCCAGGGAAGGGGTTATCCTGGTGGCGAAACCCTTCTATACTTTAGACGCTTGAAATCTCTGAAAGGTTCCATCGGGAGAATGGCATGGAAGTCGGTTATCAGGTCGGCCAGGTGGTGCTCAAGGGAGCGATGGGCTTGCAGGAACAGTGGCAAAGCCATTTGGAGCAGTTCCGGGCCGCCCGGGACGCGGGCTTCGACACCTATTGCTGGGCGCATCACTATCTGATCCATCCCTTTCAGCATTTTCAACCCTGGCCCGTGTTGGCCCGTCTGGCCGCTGAAGCTGGGGACATGAAATTGGCCACGTCGGTGCTGCTTTTGCCATTGCTAAATCCCGTGGATGTGGCCGAGCAGGTGGCAACTCTGGACCACATAAGCGAGGGCCGGCTCATCCTGGGCTTGGGATTGGGATATCGGCCCGAGGAGTGCGAGGCCTTTGGAACCCGCATGTCGGAAAGGGGCAGGCGCGCCAGTGAAGCCCTGGAGTTGATGATCCGCCTATGGACCGAGGATGAGGTCACCCACCACGGAAGGTTTTTCCACGTTACCGAGGCCAAACCCACGGCCCAGCCCTTCCAGAAGCCCCACCCCAAGATATGGCTGGCCGCCATGAGCGATCCAGCGATCCGGCGGGTAGGACGAGAAGGCCACACCCTGTTCATAGGACCGGCTCAACCCCAGTCCGACATCAAACATCAGATAGAGTTGTATCACGAGACCCTGGCCGAGAACGGCCACCCGGTTCCCAAAGACATGGTGATAGTAAGGGAGTTCTTCTGTGCTCCCAGCCGTGTGGAGGCATTGGAAAAGGCCAGTTGGGGGTTTGAGACGAAGTATAGGGAGTATAATGCCCACGGCTTTCAGGGCACGGACCCGGGGTTGACCGAAAAAATGACCGGAGATCTGGAAACCTTGATGGACGACACATTCATCGTTGGCAGCCCTGAAGAATGTGTCGAACAGATCGCGAGCTACAACGAAATGGGCTTTAGCCAAGTGGCCCTCCGGCTATTCTATCCGGACATGCCAGAAAAAGACGTAATGGAGCACATAGAGTTGGTAGGCAGGGAAGTGGTGCCGGCGGTTCACCTGCTATAAGAATCGAGGCTACCCGAATCGTTTTAACATGCCGGCTGGAGGGCCAGGATTGTGTAAACCGTCTATGAATAGGAGTTTCTAAGTGAAGATTGGAGCAATATTCCCTCAAACGGAGATTGGCCCTGACCCCGGTGAGATAAAGGAATTCGCCCGAACCGCCGAGGGATTGGGATACGCCCACATATTCATCGCCGACCATGTTTTGGGCGCTGACCCCAGTTTTCACAAACACCCATCGTTGGCGTCCTACAGCCACCAGAGCGTGGTTCACGAGCCCATGACCCTGATGGGGTACATGGCGGCCATCACCAAGAGTGTGGGCTTGGCCACGGGAATATTGATCTTGCCTCAACGGCAAACGGTTCTGGTGGCCAAACAGGCCGCCGAGGTGGACGTGCTCAGCGGCGGGAGGCTGCGGTTGGGCATCGGCGTTGGTTGGAACGAGGTGGAATTCGAGGCGTTGAACCAAGACTTCCATAACCGAGGGCGGAGGAGCGCCGAACAGATCGCTCTTCTCAGGGCGCTATGGACTGACAAAGTGGTGAACTTTGAAGGGCGTTGGCACAGGGTCACCAACGCTGGATTGAACCCGTTGCCGGTCCAGCGGCCCATTCCCGTCTGGCTGGGCGGAGGCAGCAACGATGCCGTGTTGCGGCGCATCGCCCGGTTAGCGGACGGCTGGTGCCCCAACTTTGGGCCCGACCTGGAGGGCGCGGACCAGCTGGACAAGGTCAGGGGATACATGCGGGATGCGGGCCGGGACCCCGCGGAACTGGGACTGGAAGGCAGAATCCGAATCGCCGGCAAACAACCCGAGGACTGGCTGGATGAGGCCAAGGCTTGGGGGCTTTTGGGCGCCACACATCTGGTGGTGGAAACCCGGCGAGGTGGCATAGAAAGCCTGGACGGCCATCTCAAGGCCATTACCCAGTTCCTGGAAGCCGTCAAGGACGTGGCTAGTTGAGATATCTCTTGGAGTGTAAAACCGGCGCCTGGCATCAGGAGAGGAAGATCATGGCCAACCTACCTGTCACGTTCGAAATTTCCGACGGCATCGGCTTCTTGACTCTTAACAATCCGGAGAGACTCAATCCTCTTTCCGTTGAAGTCCTAAGGTTTCTGAAGGAGTACCTGGGACAGATCAAAGTTTATCCCAACGTAAAGGTGGTGGTTCTGCGCTCCCGAGGGACCGTATTTAGCTGCGGGCACGACCTAAACGAGCTGGTGGGCGGCGATGAAGAAAGCTACGCTGGGATATTCGCGGCCTGCACCGAAGTCATGGAAGCCATCCGTCTTCTGCCCCAACCCGTCATCGCGCAGGTCCAAGGTCTGGCGACGGCGGCCGGCTGCCAACTGGTGGCCAGTTGCGACTTGGCGGTGGCCTCGGAAACGGCGTCTTTCGCTACACCGGGTGTGCGAATAGGCCTTTTCTGCACTACCCCTGGTGTGGCGGTTTCGAGGGCGGTGATGCCAAAGAAGGCCATGGAAATACTACTCACAGGTAATCCGATCCCAGCCCAGGAAGTACTGGAGTTCGGCCTGATCAACCGTGTAACGGCCCCGGACAAGCTGGAAGATGAGGTGATGGCTCTGGCCCGGCAGATCAGCGCCGCCAGTTCCCGTACTCCGGAGGTAGGCAAACAGGCATTCTACAAGCAGGTGGAGATGGACCGGCCTGGCGCTTACGAATTCGCCCAGGGAGTGATGGTGGATAATCTGCTGGACCGCGATGCCCAGGAAGGGATCACCGCGTTCTTGGAAAAGCGGGAACCCAAGTGGTCCGGCTAAAGTGGTCCGCTAAGAGAACGTTATCACCGTGCGGGCCACCTTGCCTTGTTTCATATCCTCGAAGGCTTCGTTGATCTGGCCCAGATTCATGCGCTGGGAAACCATCTGGTCCAGCTTCAGCCGCCCCTGCAGGTAGAATTCTATGTAGCGGGGCATGTCTATCCGAAAACGGTTAGAGCCCATGCTGCTGCCCTGTATTTTGCGTTCCCGCAGAAACGAAGGCCCGTCCAGTTCGATCTTGGTTCCCTGGGGGATCATTCCGATGATGGTGGCCGCGCCCCCCGCCGTAAGCATCTCGAATGCCTGCTCCGCGGTTTCTTTCTTGCCGATGGCTTCAAAGGAATAATCGACTCCACCGCCGGTCAGGTCGCGGATCTTTTCCACCACGCCGCCGGAGGAAGCGTCAATAACGTCGGTGGCGCCAAATTCTCTGGCCATGGTCAGCTTGGTCTCAACCGAGTCGATGGCGATGACTCGCAAGGCCCCAGCCAAGATGGCGCCTTGGATGACGCTTAAACCAACCCCGCCGCAACCGATGACCGCCACCGTGCTCCCCGGTTCCACTTTTGCCGTGTTCAACGCCGCTCCAACGCCCGTGGTCACGCCGCAGCCGATCAGCGCCAGTTGTTCAAAGGGAACATCGTCTCGCACCTTGACCGTGGCGTTTTCGTGGACCAGCATTTGCTCGGCGAAGGATGAGATCTGGGCCATCTGCGTGATGGGGGATCCGCCCTGCCGTAGCCGGGAGGCTTCGTTTGGGCCGCGCACCACGTCGTCGCGGTGGCAAAGATTGGGGCGGCCGCTGAGACACCGGTCACAATGGCCACAGAAGACCGATAGACAGGTTATCACGGTGTCTCCGGGCGCCAGGTAGGTCACCTGGCTTCCCACCGCCTCGACGGTTCCCGCGGCTTCGTGCCCCAGGACGGCCGGCATGACGATGCTGTATTTACCTTCAATGAAGTGCAGGTCGCTGTGACAGACCCCGGTGGCGCCGGTGCGGATGAGCACCTCGCGGGGGCCGGGAGCGTCAAGCTGGACTTCCTCAACTTCCAGTGGCCGGTCTACTTCCCTCAATACGGCCGCTTTCATGATTCACCTCGATGATCTGTCTTGCCGTTAAAACCGCTCTAGAACCGAATCCAAAGCGAGCCTTCCTCGGTGTAGGAGTGATTTGCCGTGACTGTAGCATCGCCACCTTACGGGGTCAACTAACGATTCTACTCGACCGATCTGGTGCCTTGGGCGAATGGGTGAGTTGAGGGAGTGATGAGCAAGGATTGTCAGAGGCGCTTCCCATGCCGCCAGATGGAGACCCTAACAGGGGTGTTTGAGTCTCCATCTAGACTGACGTCACAGGATGCTAGAACGGTGGGACCAGTTTACCTTAATAGGCTACCGGCACTTCCAGAAGGGCTGCCTTAAGTTTGCTCAGAGCGCCGCGTTGCAATCGGGAGACCTGCATCTGAGAAACTTTCATGAGGGCCGCGGTCTCCGACTGGGAAAGCCCGCTGTGGTAACGGAGATACATGATCCTTTTTTCTTGGTGGCTGAGACAATCTATGTAGGCGGTCAGGTCTAAAACTTCGGCCAGGTTCTCCATCGCTGGGTCCACCGAACCAAGAAAATCCATCAGGGTGGCGCTGTCTCCTCCATCGCCCTGTTGGTATTCTAAGTCCAACGACGCTGGTTTGCCAAAACCGTCAAGTTCGAAGGTTTGGTTCACCTCTTCAACCGATAGACCGGTCGACTCGGCGATTTCCATCACGGTGGGTGACCTGCCCAGGTTTTGGATCAGTACGTCGGCGGCTTGGTCCACCGTTCTTTTGTTGGTTTGGAGTTTTCTGGGGAGTTTCACCGACCAGCCATGGTCCCGGAAATAATTTTTTATCTCCCCCACGATCACCGGAACCGCGAAAGCGGCAAAAGGCGTTCCACGGTCTTCGTCAAATTTTTGAGCTGCCTTCACCAACCCCAGATTTCCCACCTGGACCAAATCTTCTAGGGGCTCCCCGGAATATCTAAACTTGGCCGCTAAACGGCGAACCAAAGCCATATGCCCAATTATCAGCCTCTCCTGTAGCGATACGGCATCTGTGATCACCGGCACGGGTTTGGATGCCGGTTTGCTAAGGATATTGAGATTCCCGCTTGAGGAGGTTTGTTCATTGTTCATAACGACGGTCACCCCTTTGGAATCCGCTCCCAACATAACGTTCACCCACGCCCAATCTCTGAATTGCTTCCAAAGGTCTTTCCTGCGGACTTGGCCCAGTTTTGCCACTCGGGTTCTACCCTGAGATAGTATTAAAGTTGATGTTGCGGATGTGTGGCAGAGGGGTATCCGAGTGTGACAACAACGTCACAACTGAAACCGGTAAACGCCAGCCATGAATGATCCGGCGATTTAGCTGTTAGACTCTGTTCGATCGCACGTCCTGCTAATTGTTTGATTTCCAGGGCAGGCATCTCCGGACGCGCGGATTTGACTCCCGGGGTAAACTGCCGGACATAAAAACCCTGTTTTGGGATTTGTCATGGGCCGATCTGGAAATACGGACAGGCTTCCCATCACATCAAATATAAACCAGGTCATCACGCGTAGGCCTCCTTGGGAAAAAGTGATGATGTTCGCGGCCGAATGCCAAGCCCACCCCACTTGCCAATGATGGATTCAAGATTGTTCTGTTTTCGTTCCCTTTGTTTGCCGAACCCAGGGGAATTTTGCAGGCGGTTGGCAAAACAAAAAAAGCGGCAGGCAACGCTGTAGGGCCTACAGCGTTGCCCCCGCCGAAATTTGGATCTAGGGGGAAAACTTTTGTTTTTATTTGGCTTATGCCACTTTACTATTCATCACGTCAATTTTTAATGGAATAAACACCTATGATTCACAGGATACATAATAATTTGATTAAAATTTGCTGAATCATTGGTGGAATCGTTTAGCTAGAATGGATCTGATGATCGTTAGATGATATCGACTGGTGATCCGCAGAAGGCGCTCTAAGAAGATGGCTCGGCCTGTGAACGAGCCCGGACGCCGAGGAGATGGCGGGGTACACATGCCCCCCCATTTTCAAATGACCGCGAACGAAAAAGGGGTTGGAAGATCGGCTATATGTTGAGGCTATACCAACTCCGGGTTCGGTCAAGATCAACTCGGGGCTTCGGCTGGAGTCCTCTATCTTGCGGCGTAAGCGGCTCACATGAGTTCTGAGTATCTGGAATTCGAATTCGTAGTTTGGCCCCCAGACCTCTGATAGGAGGTAGTTGGAAGTCAAGACTTTCCCGTTACATTGCACCAGGATGCTCAGCAATTTAAATTCGATCGGTGTCAGGTGGACCGGGTCTCCATGTAGGGTGACCTTACGTTTCTCGAAATTCACCGCCAGACCGCCCCACTGGAATTCGTCTTCCTTGGCTACCAAGCGAAGGTTCTTGCGGCGAAGAACGGCCTGTACCCGCGCCCTTAGAACGCGCCCATTGAAAGGTTTGGAAAGATAATCGTCGGCGCCGGCTTCCAGTCCCCGGACCACGTCATCGTCCAGACCGGAAGATGTGACCATGACCACAGGCACGTCGGAGTTAATTCTAAGGTGACGGCAGACTTCCAGTCCGGAAAGTTGCGGGATCCCGATATCCAACAACACCAGATCGGGACTTTGTTCCTCAAACTGGTCCAGCGCCGCTACACCATCGCGAGAGACGATTATCTCAAACCCATCCAACTCTAGATTGCGGCGAAGCAGCCGTTCGATGGCCGGGTCGTCTTCGACGACCTGAATCACCATTTTTTGACCTCGCATGATCTTCTTCCTGTCCGCGAATCCCCGCGGTCAGGGCCTTTGTTCTTGGTCCACCCAACGACAACCACCCCTCAATTAGAAACTCTGGCCCTAAATCATTTGGATGCCACTTAAAACCTAAGCATTGAATACTGGATCCTGGCGGTTTTGGGATTTGGCGATGGGAAGGATAATGATCAGGGTTGCCCCCTCGTCTGTGGTTGCTTCTGCCCAAATCCGGCCCTGGTGGGTTTCAATGATCCTCCGGCAGATCGCCAGTCCCAGTCCAAAGCCCCGACTATGATGGCCATGGGGTCTGTTTGACTGCTTAAAAGGCTCAAAAACGGTCTCCAACTGGTCTTTCGAAATACCCGGCCCATTGTCTCGAATGGTCAACCGGATCATAGAGGCAGGGTTGGCGTGATCCTGAGAAACCTTTAGCCAAACGGTCTTTGACTCAGGAGTGTACTTCAGCGCATTGTCCAGAAGATTGTCCAGCACCTGGCGGAGGCGTCTGGGGTCGACCGCCACTGGAGGCAGGTTGGTTTGAATATCAAGAATCAACTCTAGGCCGGACGCACGGATCTTAAGGTGAGAAATTGCTCCGTCTATCACGTCGGTAATGGCTGTGGGAACGGGAATCACGGAAAGATTGCCCGACTCGACCCTGGAAAACTCCAAAAGATGATCGATCAAGTTGGTCAGCCTGTCCGATGCGGCGTCTATCTCTTGCAGCAACTCCCGTTTTTCCGTTTGGTCTAACTTGTCGTCGTTGTCCAATAAAAAGGTGGCGAATCCCTTGATGGCGGCCAATGGGGTGTTCAGCTCGTGGGACACCGTGGAAAGCAACTGGGATTTCATTCGGCCGGCTTCCTGAGCATTTTCCACCGCTTGTGCCATTTGGGCTTCTATCATCTTTGGGCGGGTGATGTCGCGGAAGGTGAGCACCACGCCGTCGACGCCCTGCTTTTCGTTTCTGATTGGGCCGGCGGTGCCGGCCACTGGAACAGGTTTACCGGCCTCTGAAATCACCTCCTGGTCGTCGGGCAGTACCACCGACGAATTGGTCCGCAACGCTTCGGTCACCGGGTTAGTCCCCGGGTCTGTCTCTCCGCGGCTTCCAGAGGCCAAGATGGAGGCCGTTTCCGTAGCGGCTGCGTCCGGGTCCAACGCCCCCAACAGATCTCTCGCGGCGGGGTTCATATACGTGACGAATCCGTCCTGGTCACCCGTAACCACAGCGTCGCTTACGCTGCT
Source organism: Dehalococcoidia bacterium (assembly GCA_034428715.1). GTDB lineage: Bacteria > Chloroflexota > Dehalococcoidia > Lucifugimonadales > UBA3495 > Io17-Chloro-G2. Next base: position 43,718 of record DAOUHE010000307.1, read on the forward strand.
TAACACCGCTGAAAACCATCGCTCCGAATCCTTCAACCTTTGGTCAATCTCGTGTTTGTGCAGGGCCAGTTCCACCACGGTTTGCAGCGATTTATGGTCCACTGGCTTTAGAAGGTAACCCAGAGGCTCCGTCTGTTTGGCGCGGTCCAATGTCGGCTCGTCGGCGTAAGCGGTGAGAAATACCACCGGTATGTCCAGCGTCTGGTGTATCTCCCCTGCCGCTTGGACTCCATCCATTTCGCCGCTAAGGCGAATGTCCATCAATACTAGGTCGGGTTGGATCAGGGAGACCAGCTTGACCGCCTCCTCACCCGAGTGACTGGAACCGGGAACGGCGTAACCCAGGTCTTCTAATTTGGCCCGCAGATCCATCGCGACGATGGCCTCGTCTTCTAC
>DAOUHE010000308.1:0-5984 GCA_034428715.1 Dehalococcoidia bacterium
AATGTACGACACCGTGAAGGACATGGCCGTGGCGAGAGTCCATAGAAATGGCTGGGTATGGCCCGATAAAGCGACCCTCTTCGAGGCTCTGGGTATGACGCCGCCATACCCGGATGTGCCGGTAAAGGATGCTCGCGACCATTCTAGGAAATAGGCGGGGCAACCTCCCAGAGAGGGAGGATACGGCACGCGCCGCGGGGACTACTATCTTGACCTGGTAGTCGGTTTATCCGCGCCTGAATAGTCAATTCCAATGGTTAGTGCGCATGTTCTTTCTATGGTCAGGCTTGTTGAAACGGTCGGCGTTATAGCCGAGGGCGCCGATGATCGCACCTCTCGACCGGTCCGGCAGGGATTCCACCCGGTTCCAGTTCACCACCAAGCAGTTGCGGGATTTCATCGATCCCAATCACCTGCTGATCCGGATCGATGAGCGATTGGACTTTGCCAAACTGGTGGCACCCCTGGAAGCCTGCTACTGTCCTGACTTCGGGAGGCCAGCGATCCATCCTGAGGTGATGGTAAGAGTGCTCCGGATCCGTTCGCGGTACAACATCGCGTCCTTCCGCCGGCTGTGCTCGGCCATCTCCGAGAATATTGCTTATCGCTGGTTTTGTTTCCTGACCATCGACGACCCGGTCTTCGACCATTCCAGCATCAGCCACTTCATCGATCGGGTTGGTCGCGGCGGCTTCGCGGCAGTCTTCGACGGCCTGAACGACGAGTTGTTGCGCCTGCGGCTGTTGTCGCCGGAAATGTACGTGGATTCCAGCCTGGTCAAGGCCAACGTGAGTGGCTATGGATCGGAACCCAGCGGGATGACCGTGGCGGAGTTCAAGGAACATGCCATCGAGGAAAACGGTCTCTTCGTGTCGATGGAGATTACGGTCGATGGACACTACCGGAGAGTGGGGTGAACTGCTGGGCGACAGCGTGATCGCCTCGGCGGTGCTGGACCGGCTGCTGCACCACAGCCACGTGCTCAACATTCGCGGCGAGAGCTATCGGCTCAGAGAGAAACGCCAGGTGGGACTATTCCCGTCGCAACAACACATCAGCGCAGCGCCGCAGGAGGCCGGCGACAACTACGCGCACTGACCGAATCGCTGAGCAATAACGTGGTGGGCAATTCTAACTTGCTGCAAAAGGGTCAATTCTAAGTTGCTATTGACACTCGTCAGTGAGGCGCGGCCTGGTTGGCTTGGTGGCTGGCTTGCGATTGACGGAGCTTGCTTGGGTTTTTCGTCCAAGTTGGTTGGCTCTACGTTTTCGCGGACGTGTGTTGCCGCTGTTAGCCGGCTTGGGGAGGATGAAGGTGAACTCGAAAGTACCACCTATTGCACGTGTGTGTGGGGTGGGTGTGGTGGGTGTGGTGGGTGTGGTCTGCCCAGACCTCCCAGATCACGGCATAATCCTGGTGTCGGCGGTGTGTGTGGGCCATCCTTCGGCCGCTGACCGATACCAAGGGGTTTACCCCCCGAAAAACGCTAGGGAGCGGGGATTCCGCTTGATTCTGGTTATGTCTGCGCGTGTTAGTGCTTGCGCCGTGCTTGGCTGAGAGTCCGTCCTACCCCGTCCTGCTGGTGCTGCTCACCGCCGCCAGCCGAAGCGCCCCCGTTTCCGGCGGGGGATAGTCTGGCTGTCCTTGTGCGCGCTATGCCACCCGCGGGCCGCGTCGGCCGGGAGGGACTTTGACTCGTCCGCCGCACGCTCACGGCGTGGTTGCTTGCACCCGCGTTCGCTCGTGTGCCGGGGCAGACCGGCGCCTTGGCGCGTCCGCGTGTGCCTGGCAGGCACCGTGCCATCAACGTGCGTGGGCGGACGCTCGTACGTACGCGTGCGGACACTGTCTTTGATTACTGGCTTTAGGGGGGGCTGCCTCCCGCGCATCAGGTGGCGAAGGCGAGGTCGGCTGCCGGCTGGACCTGGACGACCTCGACCTGGACGCCGGGCAGGACGCCGGGCAGGACGCCGGGCGGGACGCGGAACACCAGCGGCTGAGGGCTGGGCACCTCGGCGGGCGCAGGCGCAGGCAGGCGGTGGCGGACTGCATAACGCTCCAGATCCCCGTTACGGAAAGCCTTCCGCCGGTGATACGAGACGGTCGGGCCGGACATTTTCGCTGAACTACGACAGTCATGTGATAACCGCCAAGTACTCACGTGTCACCTGCTGGCTGATGCGTAGCGGCTCAGGGCCGCAGGGCGCGTTTGGCTGGTTCTGGCTGCGTCGTGTCCGGCGCACTCCGTACAACGTGGCCGTCTGGCCACAGCCTTGGCCCACCCCCGACGAGATCACGCCGGTGAAGGTCTGACATCGCCCGTTGGCTGCGTCAGCGATGTCCGAAACCCGGGACCGGTCGATGAGAATGGGCTGCTATGCGAAACGCTGCTGATGGATGGGGGCCCGTGGGTCGTTCCAGATGGGTCGACCACGCGCACCGGTGCGGGAACCGCTGCCAGGTGAACACATGCACCTCGTGCCGCTTCGCCAATGCCTGGCACAGTCCCTGGGTGTACACCTCCGACCCGGCGTTGTACCGCATGGGTTAGCCGTGGATCACTGCAGTATTTTCATGGCCTCTGGAAGGGTTGCAATCAGCACGATTTGGTTTCGCCAATTATCCGTTGCGGTAAAGGTTGGCGCAACCGACCTGCGATCCATGATGTCTTGAGTCTGACGGCTCGCCCAAGGCACTCCCGAGCTACCTGACACAACTCAGTTTGTCCCTCTGTCCATTTGAAGCCCCCTGATTGTGTGACACCTGCGGTATGGGTTGGAGAAAACTTCCTACTGCAATTGAGGGGGGAAAGTTTGCTGACAATTTGTGCAGAATTCGCACAGACTTCGGAAATGCTGTTTTGTTCTTACAAAACGCGAAATCCACATTTGTGGTACCACCCGAGGTCTGTCCCACGCCTCCTCTCCGCACGAGGCGGTCGGAACGCCCCTTCCCAAGGCCGCGATTTTCCCGGGTTGACGCCGTTATTGACCGCAAGGAACACCCGGTCGGCACTTACAGGGACTGAATTCGGGCCATTTTGTCGAATTCATCTGCAAAAAAAGTTTGCAGCCAAATCGCACTTTTCGTGAGAGCCGGGCGCTCCGAGCCTTTATGAGGCCCAAATCAAGCCGCTGACGCAACTTTCTGCGCTCTTCATCGCAAAACGGCGGGAATCGCCCAAATATAGGATGTAGGAAATTCCTGAGGTCGGACAGGAGGGACGGTGACCACATAGATCTGGCCGGGAAACGCGACCGGGATTACCGGTCACCATCCGCACCGTAGTGCGGATGGAGCGTAGCCCGATAGAAAAAGCTCTCCAGCGAATCAGACCAGAGAGCGTGCCATGAGAATAACGACACCCATCGCTAGGAGTCTTCATGTCCAAGTCAGAATATCACAACGGGATTAGCAGTGCACTGCCAACCCCCGCCTACACGCTGGAGGAGGTGCAGGCAGCGCACGGCGGCAAGATCATACAGTCCACAGCCGGACGCAAACTCTCTCAATTGCACTGCCTCAACCCCGATCATCCAGGCGATAATTCGAGCAACCCCGGGTTCGTGTTCCTCACCGAGAACGGTTATCCGAGACCCTATTGCAGCAGCTGGCATTGCGATTGGCGCGACACTGACGCCCATATCCGGCGGACGCTGGGTAAGCCTGCGTACGCACACCCAGCCGATGGCAAGGCGTACGGCACCCGCTCCCGGATCATGGCTACATATCACAGCCCTGACCTGACTCAATCCGTCGAGGAGCGGCGGTTTGACTGGGTACCCGGCGATCCGGCGTGCTGGTACACCATCAACCGCGGCCGCCCACAGGCACGCCCTTGTGACGACCCCGATGCGCATAAGCACGTGTGGCTTAGTCCCGGTGGTGTCAACACCACCGGCTGGTCTCCCAAGGTGTGGACGCCTCAGGTGGTGAATCCATCACTGGCCGACTGGATTGTGGTCCCCGAGGGAGCCAAGGCGGCCAGGGCAATCGCCCTGGCCGGTGCGGTGGCTATCAGCGTTGCCGGCGGGCACAGCGGCTACAACCGCTTCGACGTTTCCATGCTGGCCGGTAAGCACGTCCTCATCTGGCCAGACCATGATGTGGACTGGCAGAAAATGGGCAGCCGCATCCGAGCGCAGATAGACCAGGTTGAGCCAGCCGATGTACGCATCGTCGAGCCCGTTGGCGCTCCCGGCAGCAAGGATGACGCAGCCGACCTCTTACCACAGGCGGTTATCCAGCACCTGCTGGATGCGCGGGCAGGGAAACAGCATCAGGCGTACCGTCCGCAGTTTGACAACGACTTGCGCGGATTCATCGGCTCGTTGGCGTATCTCGGCCTCGAGGTTAGATATAACGCTCGCTCGGGCATGGCGCAAATGCGTGGGGCAGACACTCCCGACGGCAGCCACGCTTTGGTGGCTAATCACACTCCCAAGTGGCCGGGCGGTTGGGCTGATACCGGTGATATCCCAGACTCCGCCATTCGGCTCGCACTGGCCGACCAATGCGACTGCACCGCCGTAGGCGACAAGCCGCCAAAGCGCTACCGCCTATTGGAGGCACGGTGGACTGAGTTGATGCGAGGCGTCTGCCACGAAACCACCTGCGATCCCTGGCACGACTGGCTGGACTCGCTCCCGGCCTGGGATAGTATCGACCGGCTGGGCACTCTACTGCTCGATGCTTGGCGCGTCACCGCGCACTCGGATGAATACGCAGCACAGGCTGGGTACACGTTGTTGGGCGCTCCCGTTGCAAGGACTTATGACCCCGGGTGCGTTGCCGACGTGATGCCGCTTTTCGTCGGTCCCGAGGGGACCGGCAAGTCCAGCGGCCTGCGCGAGCTCTTCCCGGCAGAGTGGCAGCAATTCTGTTTCACCGACACCTTGACCTTTGCCGTTTTTCGGGACAAAAGGGCGCTGGCTGAGCAAACCGCCGGCGTCGTCATCGCCGAACTGGCAGAAATGGTGGGCCTCTCACGCGCCGAGCTCGCTGTGGTGAAGGCCACCATTTCCAGCCGCTCCCTTACCGGCGTCAGACCTGCGTACGCACACCTTGCGGAAACCCGCCTGCATCGTTTCGCTGTCACTGGTACAGCGAACGATGATGATGACGGCGTATTGCCTGGACAGGGGGAAAGCCGCCGCTTTGTGCCGATTACCATCCCTGCCGACTGTAACCCTGAAAAGGTCCGTGCTTACATCTCGGACAACCGCGATCAGCTCTGGGCTCAGGCGATAGCCATGTACCGCCGGTGTCCCACTGTCCACCTGTGGCCCGATGAATTGAAAGCAGAACATCGTGAAACTGCGAACGAATACCGGCGCGAGGATGCCGGCGTTAGCGAGCTGATAAGCATGATCAACAAAGACCCTGATGCTTTTGACGGCCTGTCCATGGCAGAGATTTACTGCCAGCTGGAATGCTGGCAGGACAAGGACGGCTACGGCCTTCCACTGGCTCAGGTTAGCCAGCGGCTGACTGGCAGCCGGGACGCCCAGCTCATGGGCCGAGCTCTGAAAAACGCCAAATGGACCCGGAGGCGCGCATCCAAGGAGTCGCGGAAGCGGGTTTGGCACGCACCATAGTAGAGTACCGGGAGGTGATGTAAAAGGATCGGTGTAGCCAAAAGCTGACCACCGCGTCATCCTTGATCGGAAGTCACAAACCAGAACAAGGAGAACGACGGTGGTCAAGCAAAGAATGGACTTCCTCGAGCTATTACGCAAGCACGGTATCGACGGAGACGTGGACTTGCTGCGGGAAGCACTGCGGGTCCTGATGATTAACGACAATTAGTCCTGCCGGTAGCGACGACTATTTTTGCCGGTCTATAAAGAGTAATCATTCGGTACGGAGGTACCGTTGATTACAGACCGACAAACCAGGCTATTGAGGCAGAAACGTATGGAAGGCAAGACACAGGAAACGGCAGCGGCCAAGGCTGGGATGAGCGTGCGTTCAGCGCGCAAGT
>DAOUHE010000309.1:0-3552 GCA_034428715.1 Dehalococcoidia bacterium
GCTGCTCAGAAGGAGGAAATCTTGCGGTTCCCCGAGAAGGCCGGCCTTCAGGTCGTCGGCTGGCACGTCGGCAAGTGCTGCGGGATCGACATCCGGCCTGCTCTGAAAGAGCTTCTGATCCCTGCTGGGCCCCCCGAGCGCAGCTTCGACACCGTGGTGGTGTGGACCTGGTCCCGGCTGAGCCGCTCCATTCAGGAAGCTCATGCGATTATGTCTGAACTCCGGGAGTTAGGCGTGTCTGTCGTGTGGGTCACAGAGTCCTCGTCCGCGGAGCGGCGGGGCATCGAGGCAGCTCGGTGTCAGGGTTCTTGACCCAATCCAAGACGGCGGCCGTTTCCTCTGCTGGTTCACCGCCAGTGCTGGTGAGTGCTGTCCGTCATGGAAATGGCGGCCCGCCCGGCCCCTCCTCTTCTCCACGCGGGGACGGGCGCCTCTATTGGCAATGGGAACAGTCTCGATTTGGTGGTGGCGCAACCTCAGTGGTCGGAAGGGCTGAACAAATAGGCAGTTTGCGGTACTCTTGGTGCGGCGGTTGAAAGGTTGTATCGCTCACCCTGAGGAGACAGGAACGTGATTCTTTGGGTTAGGGACCGCTTCAAGAATCTTTCGTTTTACCATTATCGAATGATCATCGTCACTATTTTCGTTCCGGTGATTTTGACTGTGGTCGTCACCTACCTTCCAGTTGACTGCCCGTTAGTTCGTGTAATCATTGATGTGGGTGTAGTCCTGGTCTGGGCGTTGTTCGTGGTGGTCGTTGTCGCCTTGATGGTCGAAAGGGACATGGCCGAGGCGAATCGGTTAGTGTCCCAGCAGACGGGTCCATTTGTGGAACAGGTTCATAGGCTGGAAGATGAACATGGCGCTTTGATAGCCGACCTGCGGCTGCACGTGGAAGACCTGGAAAGCCTCATGCGGTCGACGTTTGAGAGGTTGGGGGCCGAACTCCCACCTAAACTTATGCCAAGGTGAAACCTACATCGATGGAGCATTCAGAATAGGCTTGGTATACCGGAAGGAATACTTCCTCTGATTAAAGGACGGCCCTGGGACGTCCCAGAACCTCGCTCTTGCAATGTACATCTCACCTTGGCTTTAGTTCAGGTTCCTGGATGATGGTAAACCGTGACCCCCATCTTTCTCCTTCACAGCCAAGGGGTCAGGCTTTGGACACTGTCTACTCGGTTGGACCCCTGGGGCTGTTTAGGCGAGCCTTCACCATTCTTCCCAAGGCATTTGAGCTGCCTGCGCAAGGGTTGAATCAGTGCGCGCACTGATTCAACCCGGCGTTTAAATGTCGTGTTGCCGCCGGTCACGCCCCAGGCAACCACAACCAGGTCGGCCCTGGAAAAGGCTTCGTAAATCACCCGGTCATTCTCCGGTCCCACAAGGTCACAGCCTTTGCGGCAAGCTTGGAACAGTTGGGACTTATTGCTAGCCCGGAGTGCGAACAGGTTAACCTCAGTGAAAGTCCCGTAGCCCCAGCTTCGGGCACGAAGGCAGCATAAGTTCCGGGTATAGTGATACCTTCCTTCGTCCCCTACAGCAGTTGCCGGATTGCTTTGAAGCTGCGGTGCCGCTACCTTTGTTCAGCAGCTACGCCGCAGTCATGTGGAAGCGGCCGGAGGGTGAGAGCCGTTCCAACCGCAGTGGGGAGAATGCGAAGCGAGTTGGCCGCTCCGCTGTGGAAAGGGAGTCCAGGGCTACCTTGCTGGGTCTAGCCGATACCTCCTTAATCGTAGGTCTTCTGGAACTGGGTTGCGCCGTGGGATGGGTTCCGGGGGTACCGTCCTGGGTCTGGTTGCCACCTCCTCAACGTTATGATGTGCCGCTGGTTTGAGATTCCGCCGTGGGTGGGGTTCCAGGTGAAGCGCACGGTGCGCTTCGATGGGTTGGGGCAACCGGCTGGTGCGAAGGAGCTAAACACTCCAATGCCTCAGCGATGTCCATCGCGGCTGACCTTCGGGAGAGCAAGGCTCAATCCTTCGGGTCATCCATCTTGGGCGGACGTTCGGAGAGCAACGCTCGATCCTATGCGCCCGATCCTGAGTCCAGGGACGGGACCCTCCAGGTTTCTAGGGCGGGAAACGCTGGAAAAAGCCTGACAACGCAATCCAGTATCCGGCCCCGGCTGATGCTCACGCAAGGGTTTCACGCCCCGGCGCCCAAAGTGTTGCCTTTTTTTGACCTAAAATCTAAGTGCGCGCCTGTTACCGCCACAGGCCCAGGGTCAGCGCCCGCCGCGCCCAGCGCAGCAGCTCCAGCCTGGCCCTTTTACGCCGGACCCCCGCCAACTCCCGTACCCGCCAGTTCAGTTGCTCGCCCCGGTCCAGGCCCCGCAGCGGCGCCGTCTCCTGGGGCAGCGTCAAGCCGTGCTCCTCCAGCATCGCCACTTCCAGCTCCAGAATCCGCTCCCGAGCCGACACCCAGGCCAGGCCCCGGCTCGTGGGCGAATGCCCGGCCCACAGCCCCCGCCATTCGTCCACCAGAGGCCAGGCCGCGCCGTACACCTGCTCATCATCGTCGGCAGGCTCCCGCGTAACCAACTCGTCATAGCGCCTCTGGGCCCCGGTCCGCCCGGCCCTGGACCCGCCCGTCACCGCATCAGTCGCGCCGCGCACGACGCCCGGCCGGTCCAGCCGCCGCTCCAACCGCTGAATCTCCTGGGCGAACTCCTGCCGCAGCGCGTCGGCCACTGCGCTCCCCACGTCGCCACTGTTGCCGCCGCCGCCATCACCTGCTGCCAGCGCCGCCGCCAACTGCCGCTCCAGGTCGGCCACCCGCTCCTCCAGCGCCCTGACCCGCTCGCGGTCCTGCCCGGCCGCCGCCACCGCCCGCTCCAAGAGCATCCGCTCCAACGTCTCGGCCAAGCGCGGCGGCAACACCGCCGACTTCTGCCACCGCCACAGGGTCTTGCGGTCAACGCCAAACTGCTCCGCCGCCTATCCAGGCCCCAGGTCGTTCACCAGGTCCCGCAACAATGCCCCCAGGCGCAACTCCCGCAGGCTCTCCAGGCTGGGGGTGCCATCCCCCGGCCCACCACGTCGCATCATCCGTGCCACCTCCGTGCTCGTGTTCCAAAATGCCCCAAGTCCTGTAGGGGCGTGCCACACCACCCCTCAAATCCCCGTGCTCCAAAATGCCCCACTCCCTAGCTGGCCCTGCCCCATGCCCGTGGAACCCGCCCTTCCCAAAAAGTGTTGCCTGTTTCCGCCCTCCAACCCCTCGATTTCCCTCATTTCAGCTACGAACACGACCCCGCTTGTCTCCTGCCCCCAAACTCTAATCCCTGTACACGTCTATGACATCACACCGGGGCCGGTGAGCGGGAGGTCTTATAGGGTGGTTCACGCATGAACCACCCTATAGGGGGTTGGACGCGGAATTGGGGGTCTCCACACTGGTTTGACGAACATGGGTTCGCATAACGACCGAGAGGAGGCAGCCATGTTCCAACGATTCGTACCCAGGTCCGGCAAGGCCCGTAGGCTGACCCTCCTGGCAGGCGCATTGCTGGTATTGGTAGGGAAGCAATGACACGCCTACGGCGCA
>DAOUHE010000310.1:0-2883 GCA_034428715.1 Dehalococcoidia bacterium
GCGAAGGCCTTCTTTCGCAAGGCACTGAAGCATCATCGGGAGCCACACAGCATCACCTTGGATGGCCACCGGCCGAGCCATAGCGCGCTACGGCGCATGGGAATGAACGGGGAGTTCAACTTCCGGGGGTGTGGGGGTGTCCCCCGCTGTAGACGTGGCGAGCCACCGGGCCGTTGCGATCGCGCATCGATCGAGGCAAGGGGGGGGCGAAACTCGAATGACAAATCCGCGGATACTCCCTTTGCAACTTGTCACACCGTGAAAAGCCGGAATCGCGTTTCCCGCCCTGGGGATTGCGGCGCCGGCCGGGGCTAGTGGCGAGGCCTGCGGGATGCTTTGGTGATTATGTCGAGGATCCAGGCAAACGCGAACACGGCGAGAAGTGCAATGAGGATCCATCCCGTTCGGGACATCGGGGGGCTTTCGGTTCGTGGGGAATAACGGGCCGCGGCGAGAAAGACGGGAGACAAGGCGCTCCTCACGGGGGACTGCCTCCCGCTTGCGCCGGTTGTCCTGTACCGGAGAAGGATCAGGCGCGGCCTCAGAATAGCCAAATACGGCCGGCTGGTCAAAAGCTTTACCCTGCCGCCAGGACCGAAAGCAGCAGGGCGGCGGCCAGGATTCCGATGATGGCGGCGATTGCCAGCAGCCGGAAAATGGCCCTTAGCAGTTCCTCGACGGTGGGGCTTGTCTCGGAGTTGGGTTTGTCGTGGGTCATTTTCCGGGCCGCGTGGGTGCCGTGTGCGCCTTGGACTCGGAAGTTTACCGGGGTACTGGTTGCCGAGGCGGCACCCGCCTTGTCTTTTTCAAAGGCAAGGTCACATACTGAACGCTTCTGGGTGATTTAACCGCTCCAATCGCAATAAACGACAGCTTGAAGTCGATGGCGCTTTTCAGGCAAATCGATACAACCTGGGGAATCAGTAACTCCCCATATTCTCCGCCTGGGAGCAAAGGGACTGCTGTCTGTTCTCCGGTGATGTCCAGGGGCAATCCTCTCAAAGCCGTGGTGTTGCCATCCCAGTCCAGCGACCTGAGTTCCAGAAAGCTGCCTTCCGGGGTGGAATTTCCGGGCTCAGCCGTAACGAAAGCAATTCCGACAGTTTCATGGTCGTCGAATTTGGAGGTCAGCACCCGGCAGTCACCATGTTCCAACCAATCGCTCGGTGACTGAGGCAGAATCGAAAAGGCCTCGACGATCTCGCCATCGCTCCGGCGAATCAGATAGCGGCCTTCCACTTCTAGCGCATCAGGAAAGCATCCCTCTTGAGGGTAGATATAAACGGCGCCAACCGCCAGATCGTTGCTTTTCTCATTAGTGATCGTGAATCGCCTGGCCGTTCCGATGCGGTTCTCGGTAACCTCCTGATTCACTGCGGGAAGCTCGGCCGTGTGACTGTTTCCCGTTATCCCGTTGATCTGGATAAGAGGAGCGTCAGCGGTTCCTCGATGAAAGAGTAAATTCACAGAGCAAGGCTTCTGGCTTGTGTTGGTTACCGTGATTTCAGTAGTCGCTACAGCCCGGTTCAAGGGTCCGGCAAAAGCATGGGTGAGGATGTGGACCACCGGGGGGGGGCCGTCCAGGCCTCCAGTGTGGCTTAGTATCCAGTCATAGATGGACGAAACCCGTGTGGCAACCGAGACAAAGCCCTGATTATTGTGATTGGTGATTGAATGGGAATGCACTCCCGCAAGGCCCCAGCCTCCCTCATAGGGCACGATCAGATTGCCGCCGCTGTCTCCCGTCTGCGTTCCCTTGTTTGTGTTTCCTGCAATCCCGGCGCAAATCGTTCTTTCGTGCATCATCCTTTTGGTGGCTTCGACGCCCCATTGTGATTGGCTGGGATCAAAGGCCGCGTGGCAGTCTGTCCCCAGGTACATCGGCAGTTCTACCTCTCGCAAGGGGTCTGTGTTCCGGCTCCCGCCGTATGCCACCATGGTTGCTACTGTGCCCGAAGGGGCATAGAGAGCTTCTGCTTCCCGATTTAATAGGGGGATCGGCTGAAACAGGGGGTTTCTGAACGGCTCTCCCAACTCGATCAAGGCCGCGTCGTTCACAAACGGGGCAAACTCTCCATTTGCTGAATAATTGGGATGGATAACGATCTGCTTGATGTTTCTGTTCTGCTCGGAAATGTTCTCTGACTCCGGGACGGCAGAGGATCGGTAGCCCACTTGAATCAGCTCAAGTGGATCGTTGTTGTCGACCAGGCAATGGGCGGCTGTGAGAACCCAGGTGGGCGTAATGAGTGAGCCACTACAGTAGGTCCGGCGGGTGGACACCACAACGGAAAACCGGATTTTGTCCAATGTCGCCGGTTTCCCTCCTCGAACCTCATGGGATTCAGAATGAAATGGTGTTTCCGCCTTGATCCAACAGGGCAAAAGCAACAGCAGGGCGAATGTGATTCGCAGCATGGGGAGCCTTATTCTTTCGTTGGGTGGTTACTGCTCTGGCGCCACGGACCGCTTTGAGCTGGTAGGCACGCAGAAAGCACAATTTGTTGGCCTTAATAAATCCGTGGCGCTCGGCTTCAGTCTTCCACGCAGCTTCAGAGGCATAATTCGGCCGGTGGGTGAGAACGATGTAGTCGTCGCCGACCCGTTCCTCGATCAGGCGCTGCGGGTTGGGCGCGACCTTCCGGTAGCCAGATACCGATTCCGGCGTCGGGAAGCAGGTGATGACATAGGGGTTGCCACGTTCCAGATCCCAGAAGTAATGCAGGTTGCCGTTCGACAGGATGACGAAGCGGCAATTCTGGGAACGGGCGTATTTGCGGGCCTGCTCCTTGCCGGCAAGTAGGTTCTTCTCTTTCACACCCTGCTCGGTGTGCCGCTTCCAAATAATCCTCTCATTCTGATCCTCGCCCTCGGTGCCGGAAG
>DAOUHE010000311.1:0-14669 GCA_034428715.1 Dehalococcoidia bacterium
GTGCAATCAGATGAACAGTCAAAAGAGAGGAGGTGGCTGCCAACCGGAGCATTGGTAGACCTTGGAAAGACAGCGGGACCCTCACTTAACATTGCTCCAATACTGTCCAACTGATGGGGTCCACCTTACTCCTACGGTATCGGATCGCAAGATGTAAATTTGATAATCGATGTGGACAGTATTCTGCTGGGAGTAGATTCAGCTATACCGTGCGGCGTTATTGTTAACGAGTTGGTGGCGAATTCCTTGAAGCATGCCTTCCCAGAGAACCGGCCCGGCGAGATAATCATCCATTTTTCTCTGGTTGGTGGCCAGTACATCCTGACCTATAAAGACGACGGAATAGGGCTACCGGACAAAATAGATATCAACCACCCGTCCTCCTTAGGACTAACGATAATCAACGCCCTCACTGGCCAATTGGGCGGTACTATTGATCGCGTTGGCAACACCGGGTCTGAGATAAATATCACGTTCCCCGTTAAGTAAACCAAAGGAGATTGACCATGGATAAGGTCCAAGTTCTGATTGTTGAAGATGAGGCCATAGTTTCGATGGACTTGCGTTTTAAATTAGAAGCCATGGGTTACGGCGTGCCCGCTGAGACCAGTTCTGGCAAGGAAGCTGTTGATGCGGTATCTAAACATCAGCCAGATGTTGTGCTGATGGACATAAGACTGAGCGGCGAGATGGACGGCATCGCCGCCGCCGACGAGATCCGGCGCCGTTTTAAGATCCCGGTGGTGTATTTGACCAGCTATTCTGATGAAGACACGTTGGAGCGAGCCAAGGCGACGGCGCCGTCGGGGTACCTGCACAAACCATTCGACGATGCGATATTACGAGCTGTCGTAGAAACGGCAATTCGATACTCCTAAGCCGGAGATTTTAGGCGATCCAACATACGCAATGCATTATCGGGAGTAGCCCATGTGATCGACGAGCGTCCCTCAAGGCATATCCGAGTCCTTTTATAATGGGGTATTCGACTTGGATTCGATGAGATATCGAAGGTGATGTATTTTCCAACCCCGGTTTCCCAGCACTGATCTAGTTTCACCGATGAACTCCCCTGTCTGACCAACACAGGCAAACGTCTCTTACTGCAATTCCAGCCTTCTCATTCATTCCGCGGTTTGATGGCAGCGGTCTCCTTTGTCTCGATGTCCAAATACTCCCGGTCTATTGGTGGCGCTACCAGCCGCCTGCGCTCCTCCCGAAGGGCTTCCCGCCACAACCCAGGCAGATCATCAAGAATAACTTATGTCTCCGCATTAGATGGCGGCTACACTGGGATATTTGAGATATTCTTGTCTTAGATTCCATCAAGTTGACTCGGGTAACCGTCGCCGGCGCAAGTCAGGTTTTTCAACCGACGGTGGCGCCGCGCGAAGACACGGTGGTCAATGGCATGCTCTGGCCTTAAACTGTGCTATGCGAGGAAATCGGCCTTTCCCCCCACAAACCAGGTTGGTTGCTTACAACATAGAGGCTGATACAGATTTGAGGTTGGGACTACCATGAATTACGACGTGATAATCATCGGCGCCGGATCGGCCGGCTGCGTGCTGGCCGCCCGTTTGTCGGAGTCTACCGATCGGTCAGTCTTGCTACTGGAAGCTGGACTGGATTATCCGGAGATTGACCAGATGCCGCGGGAGATCAAGAGTGATTCCAACCAAACGGCATCACAGGCAGGTGGAGCGCACAACTGGTCTTTTGACGGAACTCCAAACAGCCGTGCCGGTAAAAATGTGCCGGTCGCCCGTGGCAAAGTCGTTGGCGGCACCAGCGCCATAAATCACCAGATTTTCCTCCGGGGCCTACCCGGGGATTTCGACCGCTGGGCTTCACTGGGGAACGACGAGTGGGCATACACCAAAGTTTTACCTTATTTCAGGAAATCGGAGACCGATATGGACGCCTCCGGAGATTTCCACGGCTCTTCCGGCCCAATCACCGTGGTGCGGCATCAACGAGAAAATTGGCTGCCGTTACATGAGATATTCTACCGGGCATGCCTTGCTGCAGGGTACCGAGACGACCTCGACATGAACAGCCCAGACGCCGAAGGGGTTGGCGCCGTTCCGCTGAATAATCACGGCGGAGTACGGATCAGCACCGCAATGGGATACATAGACCCCTGTAGGCATCGCCTGAATCTGACGGTTAGGCCTAACGTCTCGGTCCGCCGGATACTCTTCAAAGGAAAACGCGCCTGTGGTGTCGAAGCGATGAGCGGGGGCCAGGCTTTTGATATTTCCGGCAGCATGGTTATTTTGAGCGCGGGAGCCATCGCATCGCCGCAGTTGCTGATGTTGTCGGGAGTTGGACCCAAAAAGCATTTGGAGGAACTAGCGATTCCCGTGGTTCACGATTCGCCGGGAGTTGGCATGAACATGAAGAACCACCCCGGCGTAACCCTCAGGTTCCGCCCCGTTGAGGGATATAGCCTTCAAGAAGATTCGCCGCGGAATCAGGTAGGGCTGCGCTTTACC
Organism: Dehalococcoidia bacterium; assembly: GCA_034428715.1. Classification (GTDB taxonomy): domain Bacteria; phylum Chloroflexota; class Dehalococcoidia; order Lucifugimonadales; family UBA3495; genus Io17-Chloro-G2. The sequence goes on from DAOUHE010000311.1 coordinate 2,499, forward strand.
GCCAAGGGATCTAAGTTCCAGAACGACATACAAGTGCAGCCTTTGACCTCCGGGCCGCCGGGCCATGTATCAGACGAGATTCGCGTGGGCTGCCGGTTGGAGTACCCAACGGGCGCTTCCAGCCTTAGTCTCTCCGCGGCGGACCATCGGGTCCAACCGGTACTAGACTACCGGTTTCTGGATGAATCTTCCGATTGCGACCGGCTGAGGGAGGGGGTCCGCGAATGCATCCGGCTATTTGAGGACGACAGTTTCAGCGCGGTGATCCATAGCCGGATCTCTCCGACTCCGGAAGAGGTGGCGTCCGACGACATGTTGGACCATTGGATATTCGCGAATCTTGGCATCGCCGGCCACACATCGTGCACCTGCAAAATGGGCCCGGAATCCGACCCCTACGCAGTGGTCGATCAACGGTGCCAAGTCTACGGAGTCGATGGGTTGGCCGTGATCGACGCTTCGGTGATGCCCGACATTCCCCGGGCGAATACCAACGCTACAACCATCATGATCGCTGAGAGGGCGTACGATCTGCTCTTCGAAAATCGTTAAGCCGGGCGGACGGTGAGGACTGGAAATAAGGGTTAATCGACGATACGGATGGACAGGTCCTTCAACTGGGCTTGGTCAACCGGAGCGGGTGATCCGAATAATAGGTCGTTGCCGCTCTGGGTCTTGGGGAAAGCGATCACGTCCCGTATCGAGGTGGTCCCGGCCAGGATGGCCACGAGCCGGTCGATGCCGGGGGCGATGCCACCGTGGGGCGGCGCGCCGTACTCGAACGCCTCCAGGATTTGCCCGAACAATTGGCCCATCGATTCTTCGCTGTAACCCAAGATTTGAAAAATCTTCTCTTGCAGCCGCCGCTGGTGAATCCGGATGCTTCCGCTGGCCAGCTCCGACCCGTTGCAAACCAGGTCGTAGGCCTTGGATTTCAGGTTGCCCAGGTCGTTTCCGTCGAGAAGATCTTCCTCGCTATCGGCCGGCGACGTGAAGGGATGATGAGAGGAGTCCCACCGGTTTCCTTCTTGATCCCACTCAAAGAGGGGAAACGCCGTGACGAACGCGAAGGCCAGCAGATTTTCATCGGCCAACCCCAGGCTCTCACCCATGTGATTACGCATGGCGCTCAGCCACTGGTTGGCCGCCTTGGGATTCCCAGCCATAAGGAGGATGGCGTCTCCCGGTTTTGCCCCCATTCGCGTGGCCAGCCGGATACTCCATTCCAGCGGCATTCTCAGGCCGGAAGACAACACCACGTCCTCGTCGGTCAGGCTGCCTAGATCACCCGATTCCCTAAATCTGACATGGGCCAAACCCGCCGCCCCGGTTTCCTTGGCGGTCTCTTCAAGTTGGCGCATCTCGGATTGGGTATAGGAACCACAACCGGGAATCACGAATCCCTTTACTATGCCACCGGAGCCGATGGTGGACGTAAAAACCCGGAACTCGCTCTCACCGGCCAGATCGCTGACATCGGTCATGGGAAGGCCGAAGCGGAGGTCGGGTTTATCGCTGCCATATCGGTTCATGGCTTCGTCGTAAGACAAACGGGGGAAAGGCGTGAGGACGCGTTTGTCGGGGCTGACCGAGGCTATCATTCCGGTATACAGTTCCTCGGTGAGTTGGAGAATGTCCGCTTCATCGACAAAGCTCATTTCCAGGTCAAGTTGGGTGAACTCGGGTTGCCGGTCGGCCCGCATGTCTTCGTCGCGGAAACAACGGGCGATTTGGAAATATTTCTCCACGCCGGCGACCATCAACAGCTGTTTCAACTGTTGGGGAGACTGGGGCAAAGCGTAAAAACTACCGGGTTGACGCCGGCTGGGAACCAAGAAATCCCTGGCCCCTTCCGGAGTGCTTTTGATCAAGATGGGCGTTTCGATCTCAATGAAGTCCCGGGCGCTGAGGAAGTCCCTTATGTACTTCACGACGTTGTGCCGCAGTCTCAGGTTCCTGAGCATCGACGGGCGGCGCAGGTCCAAATACCGGTATCGTAACCGGAGGGCCTCGTCAGCCCCGGAATCCTCTTCGATGTAAAAGGGCGGCGTTAGAGATTGGTTATGGACCACCAACTCTTCGGCTATGATCTCTATGGTACCGGTGGGCATCAGGGGATTATCCGTGTCCGGCGGCCTCCGCTGGACTTTCCCTCGTATTTGCACCACCCATTCGGATCTTAGATTCTCGGCCTGCTTATAGGCTTCGCGGGACGACTCGGGATTGAAGACCACCTGAACAATTCCAGACCGGTCTCGCAGGTCGACGAAGATGATTCCGCCGTGGTCCCGTCTACCGTCTACCCAGCCGGCAAGCACCGGACAGGTGTCGATGTGGTCTTCACGAAGAGCGCCGCAATCAGCGGACTTTAACACAGGCATACTCCCTTAAATATTGTGATACTTTGATCGACGGTGAAGCGCAACGGTGAAGCTCCGATGACTGAAGTTATTTTAACGTCATGGCGGCCATGTTTACACCAAAACGGCGGCCTCGTTGGCAGGTAGGCCGGAGGGCTCGTCGTATCGAAATCCATTGGCGGCTATATCCCGGAGAATCTTTCGAAGATGTCTTCAAACGGACTATCGCCAAAGGGACTTGGCCCCGACATATTGGCCACAGCCTGGGCCAGTTCGCCGGGGTCGTGAACCGGCGGCAGACAAACCGTGTTTAAACAAACGTGGGCCAGGGCCGGCGCGCCCGTGTCCTGAGCCGAAATGGGCTTGACCTCCAGATGGGGACAATTAAGCTGGTGCGCCGCTTTTAACATGGCGGTTGTGGCCGGGTCGCGGTGGTTTCCCTCCACGGTCACCTCCACCGGAGAATTGTTCAGGCGGTGGACGGCAAGCCCGTAGGGAGCGGCGAACTCCCCGTACTCCCGATAGGATTGGACGAAGGCGCTCAAAGTCGTTTCCGCCACCTGGCGATAATCGTCGTTGGCGGTTACTTGGTGAAGCTTGAGCAGAGCCAACGCCGCCGCGGCGTTGTCGGGCAGGGGTTTCTCCCGGATCTCCAGGTGGCCGATGGCGTCGTCATCTTTTTCAATATCAAAGAAGCCGCCATTTTGCTGGTCAAAAAACCGCTCTAGCATCTCGTTTGCCAGGGCCGTGGCCCGGTTTAGGTAACCTTCCCGGTTGGTGGAAGCATAGGCTGAAAGATGGGCGCTCACCAGGTGTGCCCAATCCAGTAGAAACCCGGCGTGGGGATGCATCCCCGATGGGTCGAATACATGCCCTAGGTGTTCCGTCTTAGCCATTTGATCCATAGCGTCAAGTACTTCTAGGGCGGTTTTTCCCAGTTCCGGCCGCTCCAGCCGCCACGACGCGTCTAATAACAGGACAACCGCCTGGGCGTTGCCGCTGGTGTAGAACGATGGGTCAACCGGGGGCATCGATTCGTCCTGCCGTGATTCGATCGGCTGGGAGAAATACTCCGAATGGGCCCCCTGGCTTCCATGAAAACCGCGGAATCCCGGAAAACCGCGGAAACCCGCAACGCCACTATCGAACAGGTGCTCCATGATGTAATCAATGGTGCGGGACGCGGTGAGGCAATAATCGTCCCGGTCCAGCAAAAAACCCGAGTCCAGGTACACCAGGGCCAGACCTATATTGTCTTCCAACAGCTTTTCCAATTGGGGCTCGCTCCAATCGGAACCGGCGCAATGCCGGAAGAAACCGCCTTCATCCCGGTCGTTGATGGGAGAATCGGCCATCCGGTCCAACGTTTTTTCAAGCATCACCCTGTAGAAATCTTCGCCGGTGGTGCGAGCCAGGTGGCTGACGAATTGAATCACCGGGAAGCTGGGGAATTTGGGCTGGTTTCCGAAACCGCCGTTGGCCACATCGTAAGCGCCGGCCACCACCCTGGCCACCTGGTCCACCAGGTCCTCGTCCACATCGGGACCGGCGGCGCCGCGGCCTGCCATATCGCGGCGGTGGCGGTGCATCTCTCTTGCCTGCTCGTACAACCCGGGCCGGTCCTCGGAATAGGCCTGCTGAATCTCACCCATCATGGCCATGAACTGGTCCGGCGGCAGGTAGGTCGCGCCGCCGATAATACCTCCGTGGCCGGTCAAAAATGCCGTGGTGGGCCAGCCTCCCACGTTATAGCGGGAATTGATGTCGGGCCGCTGGTCGCTGTCCACCCGCACGGCAACGAAATGGTCGTTCAGGAATTTGACCACGTCGGGGTCGGAGTAGGTCGTCTCGTCCATGACGTGGCACCAGTAGCACCATACGGCCGACACCGACAGCAACACAGGCTTGTTTTCAGCCTGCGCCAGGTTGAATGCACCGCTGCCCCAGGGCTGCCAATCGATCTGGGCGGCCTGGTTTGGGTTGGGAGAAAACCGGAATAGGTTCAAAGAGTCTCCATGAAGAACACCCGGTGTTCGGGGCCTTTGGGCCGGTGGCTAAGTTAGCATAGCGCCTCGGCTTTTTCAACGTGCGAAAGTGATTGATCAGGTTGATTGGATTTTTAGAGGAGGCAAACCAACTACCACTCATGATGGGCCTGTCGAACCACCTAGCGGCCCTTCGATGGGTTCAGGGCGAAGGAAAACACTTTGCCCCCTTACCGGCTCTGATCCCACGAATTCCAGTGGGTGACCTCACGGCCCGGGCGCCGGTTGGCCGGTCGAAAATCCTTCCCCTTGTAATATGCGACAGGCAACAAGGAGGTCTGTAGCACATGTTCGGGGATCCCCAGCAACTCCGCCGCCTCTTTTTCGTAGAACAGGTGAAAGGTCGTGAAGGAAGAACCCAAACCTCGGGAACGTAAGGCCAGCATCAGCGACCACGCCGCCGGAATGATGGATCCGTATAGCGATGCCTGGTGGACGGACCTTTGTTCCGCCACCGCGGCCCAATGGGGGACTTCGGCCATATCCCTTTCTATGCAGGGGATGATCAAAACGGGCACTCGTTGCAGATTGCTGGACAAATAGGCGCTGGATTCGACCAACTTGTTGCGCCGGAGCAAGCGGGAGTCGGTTTGGCTGAACCGCGCCGGGTTGTCTTGCATCAGCCGGTAGTAGGCTTGTTGGCCCTTGCGGTAGAGTTTGGCGATCTCCGCCCGTTGTTCCGGATCGGTCACCACCATGAAGTGCCATCCCTGCAGGTTGGAGCCCGTCGGCGCTTGGAGAGCTAATTCGATGCACCGCTCGATTAGTTCTGGCTCTACCGCCCGGTCAAAGTCCAAGCGTTTCCGTACGCTGCGGGTGGTGGTCAACAGGTGGTCGATGGTTGCCAGGTCCATTGCTGCCTCCGGGGGCCGGTAACGCCAATCGCTTAATCCCGGCGTAGAAGCCCAAGTTCTCGTAGTACGGGTTTCAAGAAGGACCGGTCAGGGTTAAACCGACGGGCTTAGATCCCCTTGAACCACTGGCCGAATTGGGCTGCCAATTCGCTATCCCCGTCGGGCGTCAATTTGCCTTGGGAAATAGCGGCCGATGCTTCCAACCTGCCAGACATCATCAGGGCTAGGGTGCCGGTGCCGCACCTGAAATTGACGTCGGCGGGAAGCAGCCATGACGGTTCAAACCGGAATCTATCGCCTTCCACCACGATGTCGGCATTGAAGGCAACGGGTTCTGATACTTCGAAACGGTAACGGACCGGTTTGTCCAGCGCTGGACCGGCCCAGAACGCCCAGCGGATGGAACCCGAGGCAAAATTTTCGTTGATCAAGATGACCATGGACGTCAAGCTATCGGGCGCGAGGCCTGTGCCCGGCTCCAGGGCGGAGCGAATGTCCCATTGGTGCAGGCCAAGTTCCTTGAAACGCAGGTCTACGAAGTTGCCTGCCGGGACGATGCTTCCAGGATGGTAGCAGGGCTTTGCCCGGTCTTCCGGGCTGAGACCGGAAAGTAACTGGACCAGGTGGTTGGTTCGGGCTTCCAAAGCGGAAAGCAAGCCGTCGCCCAATCTTTCCCGGTTGGCGATGGCCCCTTCGGCGGTGGTGGCCGCTCCCAGGGATGGATGGCCTGTCCCCGCCGCGGGCCGTCCTTGCGGCGGACCGAACTCACCCTTCAACCCTCGTTCGACGGTCCCGGCGTAGAACTCGGCGTTTCCCACCTGGTGCGCCACGACATCGCCCACGCTCCACAGTTCGCAGGCGCTTTGCTTGTTCCAGGCGTCGTCTGGCAAATCGCTCAGGTATCGGTGGAAACTTTGCGATTCAGATCGAAGCAGCCTCGCGCGCTCTTCCCAGGAAATCATCTTCTACCGCTCCAGCATTGGATTTAAGGACACGTAGTCAACGGAGGTTGGGCTGGCGCTGTTGACTGAAATCACAAATTGTACGGATAGGGCATCGGATCCACGGGCACTTCGATCAATGACGGTGCGTCCACGGTCAGAGCCTCATTCAAGGCCGCCTCCAGTTCCGTGGCGCCGTGCGCCCTTACACCCCGGGCGCCGTAGGCCTCGGCCAATTTGACGAAGTCGGGGTTATGCAGCTCGGCCCCGTAGGCGCGGCCTTCGAACCGGGTCAACTGGTCCCGCAGCACGTTGCCGTAGGCGTTGTCGTTGAACACGATGACCACCGCGTTTATCCCGTGTTGCACCGCCGTGGAAAGCTCCTGGGAGTTGAACAGGAAACCTCCGTCGCCGGAAAGCGCCACCACCGCTTTGTCCGGCTGGGCCACCTTCGCCCCCAAGGCCGTGGGATAGGCGTATCCCAGGTTGCCAAAGTAGGACGAAGTCAGGTAGGTCCGTGGTTCATATACCGGGAATTGACCCCGGCTGTAATAGCCCAGCTGGGTCATACCGGATATTAAGATGCCGTCATCGGGCAGGGCATTCCGCACGGCCTTCAACAAGGATGCCTGGGGTTCCACCGTGACCGCCGCATCGGCACGCCGGGCTTTGGCTTCCTCTATCTCGGCCCTTCGGGTGGCTCGTGCCGGCATTTTCTCGGAGAGGGCGGTGTAAATGCTCTCCAAGGTCTGGCGGGCGTCGGCGTTTATACCGTAGGTATCCGCATAATTGCGGCCCAACTCCTCGGGGTCTATGTCTATCTGGATGACTTTTTGACCGTCCAGAAGCTGGGGCGTGGCCAGGCGCGTCCCAATAGCCAAGATTACATCGTGGCCGAAGCTGGCCTGACCGATCACATCGTTGCGCATGAACAGCCCGCCCATCGACAGGTAGTGTTTATCCGAAATGGCGCCCTTGCCTTCCGGGGTTGCCACCACGGGGGCCTGCAGGTGCTCAGCCACCTGCACTAGCGCCTGGGACGCGTCTGACGATATCGCTCCGCCTCCCACCCAGATCAGCGGGTTGGCGGCATCGGCCAACATCTGGCTGGAGGTGGCTATCTGTTCCGCGCTGGCGGTGGGATGCCGGCTGGCTTCGGGTTCTATAAGCTCGATGTCGGCTACCTCGGCCAGGGTTTCCGGCGGGACCTCGATCTCCACCGGCCGGGGACGGCCGTTCTTGAGATGGTAGGCAGCTTCGTGGACCATGGCCGGGATCTCCTTGGGGTCCAGGGCGCGGCGGGCAAACTTGGTGATCGGTTTGATGGAGTCGATCTGGTCGTTGACTTCGTGGAGCATCCCCCGGTTCACGCCGATGAATTCCCGTTCGATCTGTCCACACACCACCATGACGGGAGACGACGCGCTGTAAGCGGTGCCGATGGCTGCCGAAGCGTTGAGAAGTCCCGGTCCTGGCACCATCAGGCATGTGGCCACGCCTTCGCCTCCAGCGCGGGCATAGCCGTCGGCCATGTACGCCGTGGCTTGCTCGTGGCGGGTAGTGATGAACCGGATGCCAGGCTCCTTGGCCAGACCGTCCAGAGCATGGTATAGCTGGACCCCAGGCAATCCGAAAATAACCCGCACCCCTTCCAGATACAGGGATTTGGCCAAAGCCTCGCCGCCGGTCATTCTAGGCATGTTTATTCGTCCTTTTAGTAGCTTTTGTTTTGGGTCTTTAGCGCCGCACTCGTCGCTCAACGGCTTAACGTGTCGGGTGGTATTTTAGCACCGGTTTGGGGTTTGGCTAGGGACTTCGGAATTGGCGGCGTCTATTGGCCTTTCAGAGCTAACGGCAATGGGTCCTGAAACATGGCGGCGCGGGTTTACCGGCCGGTGAAATACCGCCTCGGTGGTTTCTTGCCCACGATCTTCATCACGTAGTTCCAGACTTCTTTGGAGTTGTCCTTTTTGACCAAGCAAACCTTGATGTTGTGGGGGCCCGGGCCGTGTTTGCAAGAGTGTGCTATGTCGCCTTCGACCTTGTCGCAAAATACATAAGCGTGGATAAAGGGCTGAGGCGCTTTGGCTTGGGTGCCGCCGGAAACGATGTCCCAACGAGGATTGGATATATCCGACCACCGCACCTTCCCGATACGCCGACCGTTCCACTGGCGGCGGACACGGACGGTTTCCCCACCGTAGACAGTCCCCGCACTGCGGGCGGCGCCCCTCTTCTGGATGGGGTGTGCGCCAACTATGAATTTGGCCACCGACCATAGGGCCGATCCCACTCCCATTACGTGCTCCCAGTCATCTTGCTAGATTCCAAATCGGTTGGGCCGGTATTTTGCCAGGCCGGGGTCAACCCATGGGGTTGGCGCCGGGGAATCCCAGGATGAACTGGCCGTGATTCTCGTAGGCGCGGTCGCTGACCATCTGGTGCTGGGCTCCGGCGTTGATGTCGCGCAGGCATTTTTGCAAGGCATGGGAGCTGTACATCGCGGAACCACCTCCGAAACGGAAAGCCTGGGAAGCCACGTCGGCCGCAACCTCGGTGCAGAAGGCCGCCGACGCCCGCATCCGCGCCTGCAAGGGACCGGCCGGCGTAATGCCTTGGCAGGCTAGCTCCCACGCTTCTTCTATGGCTTCCAACGCCAGGGCTCGGGCCGCCCGCAGCCGAAGGTCCGACTCTCCCAGGAACCGCTGGAACGATCCTCGGTCGGCCACCAGGGACATGCTACCCAGATAACCCCGTGTCTTGGTCTGGGCCAGTTCGGTCACCGCGTCCAGCGCCCGGCGGCCCACTCCTAAGGCAAAACCGCAATGGCCCGTGGTTTGTGTCGCCGGCCTGCCTAGCAAGTAGGCGGCTCCGCCGCGTTGGGGGCGGGCTTCCGTTCCAATCCAGGTGAACTTGGCGGGCACAAAGGCCCCGCTCAAAGAAAATTCACAGCTTCCGGTTCCCCGCAGGCCAACCACATGCCAGTTGTCGTGGATCTCTACTTGGGACGTAGGAACTGCGATGCGAATCTGCTGCGGTGATTCGGGTCCGCCTCCCACAACCCTGGCGCCACCGGAAACCCATTGGGAATGTCTGATACCGCTGGCGAAGGCCCACCGGCCGGTGACCCGGTAACCTCCGTCAGCCGGTATGGCCTCACCGCTGAAGGCAGCCACCCCCGCTGCCATGGGCGCCTTGCCTCCAACGAAAATCTTTTCGATTGCTTCGTCGCCAAGAAAGGCGGATAGATTGGCCAGGCTCCCGGCGCCGATCATGACGCACCAGCCTGCAGATGGCTCGATACGGCTGGCAGCTTCGATCACGTCCAATTGGATCATGGGGTCTGCCTCGGCCCCTCCCAGTACCTGGGGGGTCTTGAACGAAAAAAGACCGGTGTCATAAATCGCGTCCACCGTGGCCTGGGGCAGGGTCCCATTTGCTTCAGCTTCGTCGGCGCCGGCCAAAAACACGTCTCGCAGGCTTTCCACGGCGTCCAATAATGCCTGCCGTTTAGCTTCGCGCTGCTCTGAAAAAGTGGCTATCAATCCGGGCCTCCCCCTGGCAGTTGGTTTTGGTTGGTTTTGATCGAAGTTTGATTTAATCCCGGTTGGATTCAATCGGCGAAACGAGGCATGATCTCTTTGGCAAACATCTCCAGGGAAGTCATCACCTTTCGTGTCTCGATGCCACCGTAGTTGATGAAGAATATCAGGTTTTCCACACCGCTAGCCCTTAAGGATTCGATCCGGCCAGCCACCTGGTCCGGGGTACCGAACAGGGCGACATTGTCAAAGGCGGCGTCGTAGTCGAAGCTGACGTCCCTGGCGAACCGCCTCCGGTAAGCGCTGAACTCCTCGGGTAGAAGCTCCACGTTGTGGTCCGGCGGGGATCCCACCTCATTGCCCGTCTGCTTGGACCACAGGAACGGGTCGTGGGTGTCGCGCCGGGCCTGCTCCTCGCTGGCGGCGGTGTACATGGGGCGGGCCACCACCACCCTTCCCGGATGATAGTCGAAACCGGCCTCTCCTACGGCGCTGCGATAGTGTTCAACTTGCTGGGCCACCTGGTCAAAAGGCTCGCCTTGGCCGATCATCAGATTCCAGTCGTTGCGGGCCGCGCGGTCCATGCTGGCCGGACTGGACGCGGCCACCCAAACCGGCGGATGTGGTGATTGCACCGGCCGAGGATGAATGGTCATGTCGGTGTAATCCCAGAACTCGCCATGGTGGTCAAAGGGCTCTTCCAGTGTCCAGGCTTTGGTGATGACCCCCATGGCTTCTTCAAAGCGCCGGTTGGCTTCTTCCATGGGAATGTTCAATTTGTTGTACTCGCCCCATTGGAAGCCCCGGCCGATGCCGAAATCCAGACGGCCGCCGCTCAGCAGGTCCACCGTGGCGGCTTCTTCAGCAACCTGGATCGGATCGTGAAAAGGCAGGACCGTCACCGCGGTGCCCAGCCGGATGGTGCTGGTCACGCCGGGGAGGTAGGCCAACACCGCCAGAGTGGAGGAAACGATTCCGTGGCGGGAGAAGTGGTGCTCGGTGAGCCAGACTGAGTCGTAACCCAGTTGTTCCGCCCACAGAATCTGCTCCAACGCTTCTTTGTAGCATCGGGCTTCCTCCTTAGGGTCTGGAAGCTGCACCGATTGAAAAATGCCAAACCGCAAAGAAGACTCCCTTTGGCCTCAGCCGGCGGCGGCCGATATAGTTCTGAGGTTCAAATACGGACACCAACAGCCGGCGGTCAACACAAGATAATAACCCGCACATTGTATCACCGGAGCATCCCTAAGCGTGGAATGAAGGTTTCCCCCGAGACTGACCGTGCCGCTACGGCCCGCATCCCTGGCTGCCCAGCATCGCCATGTAGTGCCGTCGAATGTCCTCGGGGACGTATTCGTACTGGCACACGGCGAACCGGTATCTCTCCACGTTGGGTGAATATGTGTAGGTCTCCTCCGGGGGCAGATCGTTCCACGCCTGGGTATTCAACACTCCAAAGTCCCAGATTTGGGACATGGAGGTCCCTCCGGTATAGCCGATCAGATCGCCAGCTCGGAAAAATAGCGGCGGATGGACAATCGTTCCGTGGCTGTTGGATGTTGGGGCATCCACGATCAGCTCTTGGATTTCGCTGACCACAGACCGTAGGTGGTCAAAATAATAGGCCACCTCACAGGAGACCTGGAACTTGAACGTAAAGATAGCGTCGCTGCCCTGAACATAGTAGGCAAAATCGATGAGATATGAGTCCACTGGGGCATAGACGGGAACTTCCTTGGCCCAGGGCTTATTGCCCAAATACCCGTGGGGTTTCAAATCGCCACCCTGCACCGTCCCTGCCGGAGTCAACGAGTCAATCAGGCTGAGGTCAGTGATATGGGCGGTGAAAACCGGTTCTGGATCGCTTTCACAGTTTCCCTTTAGACCCCCTGGAGCAAATATATCGTAGCCGGTGGGCCTCACGTAACTCGAGGTAGGTGTCAGTGCGGGTGTTGGCGTTGACGTTGGTTTCGGGGTGACAGAAGGAATTGGAATTGGAACCGGCGCCGGCGTTGGCGTTGCGGTGGGAATGGCAGCGGGCGTAGGTGATTCGGCGGGTACCGCAGTCGGCGTCACTTGCGTAACCGAGACCGCCGAAGGAACTTTACTTTCGGTAACCGCAGGCTCGCGTGCCGGTGATGGGTTGATCGCGGGCGCAGGGGTGTGCATCGGAACCTGGGTAAGGTTTGGCGAAGGCTGGCCCGTCGGAGCCAGATGGGTGGAATCGTCTGCTAGGGAAAGCGGAACGGAAGTGGCAGATCTCCCAGCGCTGGTTGTCCCGCAAGCCATGACGGCCAGTGAGTGAGGTGGACCCGGAAATTCGGACAGGTGGCTAAGTGAGAGTCCTGCTCCTAAAATAAGCGCAGCTGTGGCTGTGAAGGAGGAGTGGGACATGTCAAAAGAACGGAGGAAGCACAGCCCGTCATTCA